>CAZXNP010000008.1:0-18282 GCA_964642035.1 uncultured Anaerolineales bacterium
CCCGCCGCAGCGACGCCGTCCAGGACCGATGCAGCGCGGGCCGAATGCCAAAGGGCATACTTGGCCGTACTCCTTGACTCCTCCATGAATCGGCTCCCGCACTCTGGTGCCGCCCCCTCGCGGCGTGACGTCAGCGGAGGTGCAGTGGGCATGAGGGCCGAGGTGTGAGAAGCCGGCCACCTGGGCGGCATGTGGTATTATACGCTGTCCGTGACCAGGCCCCCAACGTAACGATAACCTGAATGCCCAATCAAGCTCATATCAGAAACTTCTGCATCATCGCCCACATCGATCACGGGAAGAGCACCCTGGCTGATCGCCTGATCGAGCAGACAGGCACGATCAGCCGCCGGGCGATGGTGGCCCAGACCCTGGACTCGATGGACTTGGAGCGGGAGCGGGGCGTCACAATCAAGGCCAGCGCCGTCCGAATGTCGTACCGAGGCCTCGACGGGGAAGTCTACGAACTCAATCTGATCGATACGCCGGGCCACGTGGATTTCACGTACGAAGTGAGTCGTGCCCTGGCGGCCTGCGAAGGGGCCCTGCTGGTGGTGGACGCCACCCAGGGCGTCGAGGCCCAGACTCTGGCGAACCTATATCTGGCCCTGGACGCGGATCTGGAGATCGTGGCTGTCGTCAACAAGATCGATCTGCCGGCGGCGCGCCCCGACGAGGTGGCCCTCGAGATAACGGATCTCCTCGGTGGCGACCCTGGTAGCGTGCTCCGGGTGTCGGCCAAGGAAGGGATCGGCACCGAGGCAGTCCTCGAGGCAGTCGTCCGACAGATGCCGGCGCCGGCCGGTGACGCCGCCGCCCCCTTCCGTGCCCTTGTGTTCGACAGCCACTACGACTCGTACAAGGGCGTTGTGGCGTACGTGCGCGTGGTCGACGGAACCACAGGCGGCCCGGCCGGCATGGCCGCCGACCCCCGTCCTGGGGAGTCCGGCGAACCGGCACCCCGGAGCAGCGCCCCGAAGCCGGCGGCGCCGCCTCGGATGCACCTCGTGGCGGCAGGGGTCGCCTTCGACCCCCTCGAGGTTGGGGTCTTCGCCCCCGACCTCAAGCCGTGCCTGGGGCTGTCGGCCGGGGACGTCGGCTACGTGGCCACGGGCCTAAAGACAGTGCGCCAGGTTCGCGTCGGGGACACGATTGCCTTGGCCGAGGGGGCATCGGTAACGGCACTGCCCGGCTACAACGCGGCCAAGCCCATGGTGTTCGCCGGGATGTATCCCATTGTCAGCGACGACTATGAAGACCTTCGGGACGCCCTCGACAAGCTCCGGCTCAACGACGCGGCCCTCAGCGTCGAGCCAGAGTCGTCGGTGGCCTTGGGCCACGGCTTCAGAGTCGGCTTTCTTGGCTTGTTTCACATGGAGATTGTCCAGGAGCGCCTCGAACGCGAATACGGACTCAACCTCCTCACGACGGCCCCATCGGTGGTGTACGAGATAGCCCTCACGGGCGGCGACACCACCAGCGTCGACAACCCGGCCGCGTTCCCAGATCCATCCACAATCGAGGAGATTCGAGAGCCCTGGATGTTGGTCACAATCTGGTCTCCGGATGAATACATCGGCCCCATCATGGACCTCGTCACCTCACGACGCGGCGTCTTCGACAAGATGGAGTACGTGGCCCCAAATCGCGTGATGATCACATACCACATGCCCCTGGCCGACATCATCACCGAGTTCTACGACCGCCTGAAGAGCCGCACCAGGGGCTATGCCTCCATGGACTATCACCTCGATGGATTGCGCGCCGGCGACCTGGTCCGGGTCGATATACTCGTCAACGACACACCCGTCGACGCCCTAAGCCTCATTTCCCACGCCGAAGACGCTTACCGCGTTGGTGACGCCATGACCCGTCGACTCAAGTCTGTGATCCCGCGGCAGCAGTTCAAGGTTCCGATCCAGGCCGCCATCGGCCGGAGGATCATTGCCCGGCAGACCGTGGCGGCCATGCGCAAGGATGTCTTGGCGAAGTGTTATGGTGGCGACGTCTCACGAAAGCGAAAGCTCCTCGAGCAGCAGCGGGCTGGCAAGAAGCGCATGAAACGCATGGGCAACGTGGAGATTCCTCAAGAGGCCTTCATGGCCGTTCTCAAGCTGGGTGGCGACGGGAAGACCAAGTGAGCTCTCCACAGGCCTCGATGGACCGACCTGCTACGATGCTACAATCGGTGGCCGATCTCCCCGCCCGGTGGCTAGATCGTGTCCAGCCATCGTCGGACCTGGTGCTCTTCGGCACCGCCCTGGTGGTGGGAATCTGCGCCGGTCTCGGCGCCGTATTCTTCCGATACCTCATCGGCGCCTTTTCCTGGTTCGGCTTTTCGTGGCTGCCGGCCGTCCTGTCACCTTTGGGGCGCAGCTATGTCGTCGCCGTGCCAGCCGCCGGAGGACTCCTCGTGGGTCTCCTGGTGTACTTCTTTGCCCGGGAGGCGAAGGGCCACGGCGTACCGGAGGTAATGGAGGCAGTGGCCCTGAAGGGCGGACGCATCCGCCCCGTGGTGGCCGTCGTGAAGTCCTTTGCATCGGCCATATGCATTGGCAGCGGCGGATCCGTGGGACGCGAGGGTCCCATCGTTCAAATCGGCTCGTCCCTCGGCTCCAGCGTCGGGCAAGCCCTCAGACTATCCGATGCCCGGGTCAAGAACCTTGTGGCTTGCGGCGCCGCCGGGGGCATAGCCGCCACCTTCAACGCGCCCATTGCGGGCGTCATGTTCGCCCTTGAGGTAATCCTCGGGGAGTTCAGCGTCCGCTATCTGAGCACGGTGGTCGTGGCTTCAGTGGCTGCCAGCGTCATCGGCCGGTCGGTGTTTGGCGATGCCGCCGCCTTCTCCATTCCAAGCCAGTACGGCGTGGCGCATGTGTGGGAATACGGCTTCTACATAGTCCTCGGCGTCCTGGCGGCCGTGGGGGGCGTGGTATTCGTCCGAATGCTATACGGCTTCGAAGATGTCTTCGACAACTGGGGTGCTGTTCCCGAGTGGCTCAAGCCAGCGGTGGGTGGCACGCTGCTCGGGCTGATGGCCCTGGCATATCCGCACGTCACGCCGGTGTCATGGCAGCGAATGCCGCAAGTTTACAACGTTGGCTACGAGGTGATGCAAGGGGTCCTTTCCAACCAGTTAACCTTCGTTGTCTTGGCCGCGCTCTTGATCTTGAAACTGCTGGCCACTAGCCTCACCCTGGGGTCGGGGGGCTCAGGGGGCGTGTTCGCCCCCGCCCTGTTCATGGGCGCCATGCTGGGCGCGGCCTTCGAGCGCGCGATCGCGGCAGCGTTGCCTGGCGCCACGTCCCCGCCAGGGGCCTATGCCCTGGTCGGCATGGCCGCCTTCTTTGCCGCTGCGGCCCACGCTCCAATAACAGCCTTCTTGATCCTCTTTGAGCTAACGGGCGACTACGGGCTCATCATGCCCCTAATGCTCACCGTCGTGGTGGCCACCATCGTGAGCCGGCGCCTCCTCGGCGACGAGTCGATATACACACTGAAACTCACCAGACGAGGCGTGCGTCTGCAGGCCGGCCGCGACGTCGATGTAGTCGAGGGCGTCACCGTGGCGGAGGCAATGAGTGCCGACATCGATGCCCTACCCATGGACACGACCTTGGCCCAAATGGCCGACGCTATGGCCAGGCGACGCCGTCTCGGATTTCCGGTAGTAGATAGTGACGGACGACTTCGCGGAATCGTCACGGCCGTAGACCTGGAAAACGCCACCAATCGCAACATGCCGCGAACCACGACGGTGGGTGAGATAGCCACGAAACCGCCGCGGCTGTTAGTCGCATTCCCCGACGAGACTGTCGGCGATGCCCTCTCCCGCATGGGTCCTAGGGGGGTGGGACGCCTGCCCGTTGTCGCCCGCGAGAACCCGGAGCGACTCCTCGGCGTCATTCGGCGCAACGACATCATCCGCGCGTACAACATGGCCCTCAGCCGTCGCTCCGAGCTGCAACATCGCATGGGCCAAATGTCGGATCGTCAAGTCGAGGACACGAGATTCGCCGAGGTGCATATTCCCCCGTACGGAGCGGCCGTGGGGCGCTCCGTACTAGAGATGGCCCAGTCGACGCCCTATGAGTGGGTGGCAGTGTCCATCCGCCGTGACGGTAGGGTCCTGATCCCCCATGGCGACACGGTGTTTGAAGCCCACGACGATGTCACTGCCTTCGTCCGCGGCGGCGACGCGGCCGATCTCCTCGTGCACCTAACCGGCGCCAACACCGCGGCTACCTCACGAAGCCGAACCGTTCCTCCGTCCGCTGGAAGACCCGGGGCCGGAAATCCCGGAGAGTGATCTCCCTCTCCGCGGGGCTGTTCACACAAGGTTCGTAGCCGTCGAGGTCCCCGGTCAATAGGCGCAGGCGATAGGGGGGCGGCGTGCAGACCCGTATGTAGAGCCACTGGTCGACGCGACCGGCGCTGGGCACGCCGGTCCCCTGGAACAGCACGTTGGCTCCCGTGGCGTCGGTGAGCTCGTACTCCAGGGGCGGCAAGTTGAAGGCGCCGCCGTTGAACCAGTCGCCGCTGTCGAAACGGTTGTTGCAGCCAGGCCGCGAGGCTCCAGAAACACCGGTGCTGTCGGGGAAGCTGTGGACCATGACGGTCCAGCTGGTGGCCAAGGTGCACACCGGTTCCGGCGGGGTGGGCTCGAGAACCGTGATGGTGGGCACCGGGAAGTCGACCTGGCCGTCGAAGCCGTCCGCCGTCCGGTAGGTGGCCCGGGCTCGTACGTTGGTCGGGTATGTGCCGGCCACCGTGGGCGTGATGGTGTACACCCATGTCAAACCGGCCCCGGGCACTAGGCCCTGGGACCAGTGGAGGGCCGCCCCTTGCACGGAGGCCGGCGGATTGGACGATCCGGCCACCAGATCCACTTCGGGGGTGAGGGTGTCGTCGAGCTCGAGATCGCGAAGCACGAAGTCGCCGACCAAGAGGGCGATGGTGCGGTAGACAATTTCCAGCTCCGAATTGTCGGGCGCGAAGAAGTAGTTCCCGGCGGAACTGACAAGCGCCTTCAGCAGATCCTCGTCAACGTCATTGCCGAGGCCGATGGCGAAGATCTCAACTCCGGACAGCTTGGCCCCGTTGGCGCTGCGGACGGCCGCGCCCTGGGGATCCGCCTTGGGCCGATTCGGGGCACCGTCCGTGATGAGGATGATTACGGCCAGGGTGTCCGGACGGCCATGGCTGGCTAGCTCAGTCGCGGCCACGTCGATGGCCTCGGCGATGTTGGTGCCCCGATCGATTCTCAGTCCATTGATCGCACTAGTGAGCAAGCCCGCATCCTGGGTGAGGCCCTGTTCAAGGGTGGCCGAGCCGTGAAATCCCACCACGGCCACCTGGTGAACCGATAGGTCAGTGACCTGCACGAAGGTCCGGGCGGCCGCCTTCGCCGCCTCCAGCTTGCCCCCGGTGAGCATCGACCTGCTGCGGTCGACGGCCAGCACGATGTCGGCCGCGCGGAAAGCGGCCGGCGGGCACTTGGGCGTCAAGGTCAATCGCATCTGGACCTGGTCGCCGAGCACCAGGCGCGCTGGCGAGGCCACCTTGTCCGCGAGGACCTCACAGGCGGGACCAGGGGCCTGACGGACTCCGGTCGCCCCCGCGGGGCGGGGAGCCATCACAGCCAGGAACAGAAGACTGGTTGCACCTGCTGCAAGCCGGTGATTCATTCAGGGGTCTCCTTGATCATCGGTCCCTGGCGGGCTGCCCGCGGCCAGCGACCCTTGGTCGGGACCAATTCCGGGCGGCAGGGCGTCCGGTGGCGAAGTGACAGTTCCCGTCCTGTCCGGGCAGGCAAGTATACATGGCGCGCAGCCGGCAACTGGCGTCGGGGCGCCCCCCGCAACTACGCTCCGGCGGCGGCCGATACCCGCACCAACAGCACTCACCCGCACAATACGTACCTCGCACCCGAAAGGTCGCATCTGCCCAGGCTCCGAGCTGGCGGCGGCAGGATAGATTGGGGGGGAACGCGGCTGGCCGGACGCCCTCGCCCCTTTTTCGAGGCGCGGCTTGCCCGGGCTGCCTTGGACAACGTCGGAGTGGCCGCCGACGTTCGATGGCGAGGCCTTGGGATGTGGGAAAGAGAGCCTCATGCGGCCCGGGCGTCCTGCGGGCCGGCTCCTCCCCCCAACCTCCCCAACCTGACATTCTCGTCGTGCCGCCCGGCGTCGAGGGCGCCCGGCAAACACCTTGACAGGCTGTCGGGAACGCCACTATACTGGCCTCTGACACAGAGGAGCCGACGGAGTGCGGGCATCGGGCGTCGCCATCCCCATTTCGTATTCCGCCCCCGGGGGTGTCAAGAAACGGGCCCGCCCGGGTTAAGTACCAATGTGGCGCGGCGTGCTCCGCTCCCAGCGACAGGTTCGCGCCTCGCCAGCCGCTTTCACGGAAGGAGTGCGCTCGGATGCGCCGGATAGCCTCAATCACTCTAGGAATGGCCGCCGTCGTGGCCATGGGCGTCGTCCTCGCCCTCGGTACCGCCGAGGCCGCCTCGAACGCCAGCGTCCCGCAGCAGAGCAATCGCTCTGAGAGCCCCTGCATCGCCGTGTACAAGAAGATCGCCGAGCCCAGCGTAATCTTGCTGGGCGAAACGGTGGACATCACCCTGACGGCTACGGCAGTGTGCGCCGGGGAGACTTTCCCACTGCACATCGTGCTGGTCCTTGACTCCTCTGGTTCAATGGCGGGCTCCAAGAACCAGGAGATGAAGCAAGCCGCCAGGACCATGATCGAACGCCTCGATATGGCGGAGAATCCGGCCACGAAGGTCGGAGTTGTGTCCTTCAATACGACGGCCCGCACCCACTGCCAGCTGACGAACCAGCAGAACCGGGCCATCGGCTGCATCAATCAGGTCGGAGCCGGCGGCGGAACCCGTATCGACCGCGGCATCGAGGAGGGCATGAAGGTCCTCCGGCGAGGTCGCAACAAGGAGGCCGACCGGGAGTCCATCCGGGAGGTCATGATCGTTCTCAGCGATGGCGGCAACAACGCTGGGTGCCCGCCTGTGTTGCAGGCCGCCGGCTCCGCCAAGAGCCAGGGAGTGCTGGTCATCACGGTGTGCGTTGGCAACGACTGCGACACAAGCTGCATGCGCCGCGCCGCGACGAGCCCGCGCTACTTCTTCGAGGCACGCAACGCCTCGGCGCTGGGTCAAGTCTTCGACCGCATTCGGGAAGACATCATCAACATCTTCCTGCGCAAGCTGACCGTGGTGGACATCCTGCCATCCAACATGCACTACATCCTCGATGCGGGCGACTCGGCGCCGAAGTGGGATGAGAACCTACGAGAGCTCGAGTGGCAAACGGTTCAGGTGCCCAAACAGGGCGTCACCTACACAGCTCGGGTGGAGCCAAAGGAAGTCGGTTTCTGGCCGACCAACGTGGAGGCCAAGGGTACCTTCCTGGACAACAAGAACCGGTCAGGCGAGTTCACCTTTGAGGTGCCGTACGTCACTGTCCTGAACCCCAATGTTCAGGGCACGCCGTCGGCGCCGCCGCCGCCGCCGACCTATACGCCCACTCCGCCGCCAACGCCAACGCCGCGGCCGCGGCCGATCTACTTGCCGGTCAACCTCAAGCAGAAGTGCCAGATCCAGGAGCACCACGCCGACATCGTCCTGGTGTTGGACATGTCCACGAGCATGACGTGGCCGACCCAGAACGGGCGCCAGAAGGTCGAGGCTGTCGAAGAGGCGTCGAAGTCCTTCGCCGCCACCATCGACATGACGCCCAATGAGCTCGATCAGTACAGCCAGGTTGGCGTCGTGGGCTTCAACCACGACGCGTGGGTCGAGGTCGGCCTCACCAACAACCTCGGTGACGTGTACAGCGCCATCGGTCGGCTGCCCGACGGAATGAGGCAGCACACCCGCCTCGATCTGGCTGTCGAGCGCGGTGGCGAGACGGCCCTGGGTCCAGGGCACAAGGCGGACAACACGCCGGTGGTGATCCTGCTCACCGACGGGCTGCCCAACCAGGTGCCGTACGACGAAGACGGCACCATGGAAACCACGATCCTGCGCAAGGCGGAAACCGCCAAGCAGCTCGGCGTGGTCTTCTACACCATCGGGGTGGGTGTGCCCAACGCCATCGACCCAATCCAGCGGATCAACCCCGACCTGCTGAAGGCCATCGCAGGCGATCCCGCCCGCTACTACGAGACCTCCGATGCCGAGGGGGTCGCGGGCATCTATAGCCAGCTGAAGATCGTGCGCAGCTGCACGCGAATCCGCTGGGGCGACCCGAACCCGTAAGGACTCGGGCGCCAAGGGGCTCCATCAAGCCTCACTGATATCCCAGGGCCGGGCGCTTCGGTGCCCGGCCCTCTTCTTCGTGCCCGAAACATGGCCCGCCGCTCCGATCCGTCGGGAGACCAAGAGGGCGGCGGCAGGCGTTGACCGGCCCGGGCAATCGGCCCTAGAATTCAGAGTCCGCTGCTAAGGTCCGGCCACGTCGGCCGCCGCGGCGGCGTCCGAGGCGGCGACGGGCGACCAATCACACCTCACCGGCGGAGAGCACAAGAGTGGAGCGCATGCCGAAGGGAGCGCGGCCCTCGGGACGCGCGCAGTTGTCGCGCTGGTGCCAAGCGGGTCATCTTCGCCGTTCCTCATCGGCCAGCATGGTGGCCGCGGCCTTGGTGGCAGCGGTGGTGACCGCCGCGGGACCTGGCGCACCAAGCCCGATTGATGCCGCGCCGGCACCCGCTTTTTCGCCGTCACATCCGCATCAGGCTCAGCCCGTTGAGGCCTACGCCCGAGTAGCCACGTGGGAGTCGACCCCTGGGGCGATTCCCCCGGACGCCCTTCTGGAGCCCACCGGGCTGACCGCCGACATCTTCGACGGTCGCTTATTCGTGGCCGACACCGGCAACGATCGCGTGCAGGTGTTCGAAGCCGACGGCACTTTCGTGCAGTCGATTGGAACCGCCGGCGCCCCCGACGCCTTGTTGTCGCAGCCCATGGACGTGGCCGTCCAGGGCAGCCTGGTCTTTGTGGCCGATAACGGCCACGATCGCATTGCCCTCTTCACGGTGGACGGCCGATACGGCGGTGAGTGGACGGGCCTGGCCGGCCCGTGGGGCATTGCCGCCGGAACCGATGGCCGCGTCTACGTGGCCGAGAATCGAGCCGGGCGGATCGCCATCTACCGGGCCAACGGCGATCGCCTCGACACATGGGACTACGGCAGCACGTCCCTTCGGGGACTGGATGTCGCTGCCGATGGCCGTTTGGTCATTGCCGACGCCGGGGCCCGGCAGGTGCGGGTGGTCGATGACTTCGGCAACGAGGTACGGGCCAGCGCCGTGCTCGCCGGCGCCCCCAGCGACGTGGCCTTTGGGACGGGCGGCGACATCTTTGTAACCATGGAGGGGAACAGCCTTCTCCGCCTTAAGGACACCCTTGACCTGCCCCAATCAGGCGCCTGGCCCCTGGTGGGCGCAGCCGGCGTGTCCGCTGGTCCCGGTGGCCTCGTCTACGCGTCCTTCCAGGACAACAACCGGCCCCAACACGGTGTGCAACGGTGGTCTGGCAGCCCCCTGGCCAAGGACCTCTTGTGGGGCCAGGTGCCGGCGCCCCTGGGGGTACTCCTCGGCCCGCGGCGCCTCGACGCAGCGGCCCTTACCCTCGTGGCCGACGGCTGGCGCCGGGTGCAACGCTTCAACACCGCCGGCGAGGCCGTGGACCAGATTCCCACCGGCGATCTGAACGACGTGAGCCAGGGTCCCGGCAGCGACATACTCGTTGCCACCGACGACACCGTGACCCGGCTGGACCCCAGCGGTAGCCGGCAGTGGGAATGGGGAGTACCAGTGGCCACGGGCGAGTACGCGTGGATTGTTGCCCTGGACTACGACTCGGACACCGACCGAGTATCGGTCTTGGACGTGGGCCGCCAGCGGCTCTGGATTCTGGACGGCGCCGGCAACCTGGTGACGAATCGGTCGTTTCGTCCTGGGCCCGGCATCACCGCCGCTCTCTGGGACATCGCCACGACCGCCGAAGGCTACTTCGTCGTAAATCGGCGCACCGACGCCATCGAGGTGCGGGGCTCCGACGGCCGCAGCGTTATCCGCTGGTGGGGGGTGCCGGGTGGCCCGCTGCGGGTGACGGCGGACGCCACGGGCCACGCTTTCGTCCTGGATCGCCACGGCTGGGTCTGGAAGTACGCCGCCGACGGCACTCTCCTGGCGGTCTGGCGGACCGGCGAAGCGTCGGACGAAGAATCGCGGCCCTACGACCTTGCAGTCGACGATGCCGGCCGGCTCCTGGTCACTGACCTGGGCCTTGACCGAGTCGAGGTCTATGCCATTGACCCCGGCGGCAAACCCGGGCCAGTGCCGTCCTTCGATCCGAATTGCTCTTCCGATGGCAGGAAGTGGGCCGACCCGACCCTCCTCGTCCTGGGTGAGGAGACAGCGGTAACCCTGGCGGTGGACGGCAGCTGCCCGGCCCTGACCACCGACGCCGACATCGTCCTGGTGATGGACGTCTCGGGCAGCATGGCCGGCCCTGACGCCGGGGGAAGCGGCACGAAGCTGGATGCCTCCAAGGTCGCCGCTGAAGGGTTCCTCGATCTCTTGCCCTTTGGCACCTTCCGAGTCGCTGTTGTGGCCTTCAACCATGAGGCCCAGCTTTTGTCGCCCCTGTCGGATCTGCTGGTTCAGGCCCGCGGGGCTCTGCGGGGTATGGTGGCAGCCGGGGGAACGGACATTGCCGCCGGCGTGGACACGGCCCGCCTCGAGCTGTCGGGGCCCCGGCGGCGACTCTCGGCTCGGGGAGTCATCGTCCTCCTGACTGACGGCTTCAGTGATCCGGTGGCCGCCCAGCGAGCTGCCGACCAGGCCAAGTTGGAAGGCCTCCGCCTCTTCACCGTTGGCTTCGGCACCACCACGGCCGAGGACCTCTTGAGGACGATGGCCTCAACGCCTGAGGACTTTTATCTGGCCCCCTCGGCCGTGGAGCTCGGCGAGATCTACTCGGCCATCGCCGACCGCATAACCGCCGACTTCCTGTTTCGCACCCTAACAGTCGTCGACGAGGTGCCGGACAACATGGCCTTCGTGCCCGGTAGTGGCTCACCACCCCCCACCGTGAGCGGCCGCACTCTGACGTGGCAGTTGGCCGACGTGCCCCTGTCCGGCACCGTCTTGGAGTATCGCCTCAGGCCCATGGAGACGGGCACTTGGCCCACCAATGTGCTCGCCGTCGGCGAGGGCACCGATGGCCTGGGGCAGCCCAGCCGCGTCGACTTCCCGGTGCCCGAGGTTGTGGTCGTGGCCCCCACGTCCACGCCGGGACCGTCGCCGTCGCCCACGGCCACTGCCACACCGGGCCCCACTCGGATACCGCGGCCGGCGTACCTGCCCGCGCTGCGGAACGAAACATGCGTCGCCCGGCGCCAGCACGTGGACGTTGCCCTCGTCATCGACACGTCCGGGAGCATGCTGGCCAGGGCGGCCGGTGGCGGCACCAAGCTGGACGCCGCGGTGGTGGCGGCCGGCGAGTTTCTCGATCTGCTTGCCCTCGAGGCCGACCCCACGGGCCAAGATGCTGCGGCCATCGTGGCCTTCAACTCCCAGCGCGCCATCGTGGCAGCCCTGAGCCACAACCGCCCCCGGTTGCGGCAAGCCCTCGGCTCCTTGCCCCAGGCGCCGGGAACGCGCATCGACCTGGGCCTCGGGGGGGCGGCGGATGCCCTGGCCCCGGATCTTCGAACCCCCGGGAATGTGCCCGTTGCGGTGCTCCTCACGGATGGCCGACCGACGGGCGTCGACGCCGAGGGCGTCCGGTCGGCGGCGGCAGCCGTCCGGTCTGCCGGGGTCGTCATCTACGGTATTGGTCTTGGTCCCGATGTGGACCCGGATCTATTGGCCGCCATCACGGGCGACCAGCGACGGCTGGTGCTTGCGCCTGAGGCCGAAGACCTGGCGTCTATCTATCGTCTCATTGCTCGAGATCTGCCGTGCGTGGTTCCATGACCTCGGCCGGCCGCGGCGGACTACCAGCCCCTGAGAGACATGCCATGCACCATCCCTCCCGGGTCGGAATGGCCCTCCTTCCCATGTTGGCCCTGGCGGCGGGGGTGGGCCTGCTGGCAGGCGCGTCGAGGCCCGAGGCCTCCGCCCAGGATGATCCCACGGAGGCGTACCGCCTCGTCGATACCTGGGACGGGGCCATGGGCCAGTCGGCCCCGGGGTCGCTGTTTCGGCCATCAGGTATGGACCAGACCGCCGCCGCCGTGTTCGTCGTGGACAAGGGTAACTACCGGGTGCAGCGGTTCAGCCCGTCCGGCGCCTTCGAGGCCGCCTGGGGCAACCGGGGCACTGGCGCGGGCCAGTTCCTCGATCCCCAAGACGTGGCCGTGGACGGCGCGGTCGTCTACGTGACAGACCCAGGCAACCATCGCCTCACGGTGTTCGACTCCGATGGAGGCTTCAAGGCCAATTGGGATGTCGCCGGCAACGGCGGCCCATGGGGTGTTGCCGCTGCTGACGGTGCAGTCGTCGTCACGTTGCCATCCACCGGAGAGGTCGCCCTTCTCCGGGACGGAGCCGAGATTCGGCGTTGGGGCGGTATGGACGAGCCCCGGGGCATTGATATTGGCCCCGATGGCCGGGTGTACGTGGCCGATGCCGGCTCGTCATCGATCCGCATCTTCGGCCCCGACGGCGCTCCGAGGGGCACCGTCGGCACGACCCTTGCCCCCTACGATATCGCCGTGGACGTCACGAACGATTTGTGGGTCCTACGTCGGGACGCCATCTTGTGGTTCTCGGCCGGCTCCCAGGCAAGCCGCCTGGCCATGTTCTACGACGGGTTGTCTGGCGTCACCGTGTCCAATCGAAATGGCGTGTACGCTTCGGTTGCATCGAACCTGCGACAGCGTCACTGGGTCGTGCACTATCCCTGGCGGCCCCGAGTCGGACTGCCCGACACGGAGTGGCGCATCCTCGGCTACCCGCCGGGCCGCATGAGGGCCCCTCGGGCCATCCATGCCGGCGCCGACGGCAACCTCTGGGTTGTGGACGACTGGCCGCGGGTCCAGGCCTTCAGCCCCGACGGCCGGCCGGTGCAGCAGCACGTCCTCCCCGAGGCCCCGGCGGACGTGGCCGTGATGCCCGACGGCGAGCTGGTCGTGGGTGAAACCCGCCGCCTCCTCCGGGTGATGCCGGACGGCACCATCTCGGGCAACCTGCGCCTAGCCAAGGGCACGACGCGCTACTGGCTGACGGCCCTGGCCATGAACGACAACGAGGAAGCTGTGCGCATCCTCGACGGCAACTTCCTGGCGGTGCGCCGGTACGGGGTCACCGACACCCTGCGGGACCTGGACTCAGCCTTCGTCGTAGGCGACCCGGCCCAATGGCAGCTCTACTGGGACATGGCCGCGCCGCGGCCAAACCCCGACGGAAAGCTGCTTGTGGTCAACCGCACGGCTGGCACCGTCGAGGTCTACGAGAAGGGTGTCAGAACCGGCGACCTCACCGTGGACGGCCGCGCAATTCGCGTTGCCGTCGGGGCCGACAACAGCATCTACATTCTCACTCTGGACGGTCTCGTGTGGAAGCTGGCCCCGGACGGCACGACGATGGCGGCCTGGGACGCAGGCGCCTTCGAAGCCGGCGACTCCGAGGTGGTCGACCTGGCCATCGATGACAGCGGCCAGGTATACACCGTGGACCGGGCAGCCGATGTGGTCCGGGTTTGGGCTCGTGACCCCCTCGCCACGCCAGAGCCGCCCCAGCGCCGGGGCGGCGCATGCCGCGTACGGGGCGACAAGGGGGCCGAACCGAGCACCGTGCGCCTGGGCCAACAGGTCACCGTCCGCCTCACAATCGGCGGGCGCTGCCCCCAGAGCGCCCCCCGGGCCGACATCATGCTGGTCATCGACCAGTCGTACTCCATGGTGCAAAACGGCGGAATCACGGCCACCGTGGCCGCGGCTCGGGCGTTCATCAACCGCATCGACTTCGGTCGGGATCGGGTGGGCATCGTGGCCTTCAACAACACCGCCCAGGTGCTCCAAGGCCTCACCACGGACCCGGCCCTGGCCCTGGCCGCCCTGGACCGCATTAACCCCATCGGCGGCACGGAGATCGCCCTGGCCTTTCGCACCGCCGCCAGAGAGCTATACGGCCCCAATGCTCGCACCGACGTGCAGCCCGTCATCGTACTCCTGACCGACGGCCGAGACAGGGAAGCCGACGACGTTCTGGAGGCCGCCCGGGAGGCGAAGGCCCTTGGGACCCGGGTGTTCACCGTCGGCTTCGGCGACGTGGACCCCATGGTCATGGTATTGGCCGCCACGCGCCCCGAGGACTACTACTTCGCCCCTGACACTTCGGGCCTGGCCACCATCTACCAGGAG
This sequence comes from uncultured Anaerolineales bacterium, assembly GCA_964642035.1. Lineage (GTDB taxonomy): Bacteria > Chloroflexota > Anaerolineae > Epilineales > Epilineaceae > CAZXNP01. The sequence continues at coordinate 14,397 of CAZXNP010000008.1, forward strand.
ATTGCCAGCCGCATCTCCGCCACCGTGCTGGCCCAATCGGCCCACATCGTCGACGAGCTGCCGGTGGACATGCCGTACCGAGGACCGGTGGCCGGGCCCACCCCCCGGGTAACCGGACGACAGCTCGCGTGGGATCTGGCCGATGTGCCCTTCGTGGGCATCACCCTGTCGTATGCCGTGGAGCCCCAGTCCCTGGGCATCCACGACACCAACGTGAGTGCCCGGGGTGATTTCGTGGACGGCCTTGCCGTACCGGGGCTGTTGCGCTTCCCAGTGCCCCAGGTCGAGGTGTTGGCCGAGAACCCAACCCCCACCCCGAGCCCGACGCCGTATCCCACTCCCACCGCCACGCCGCGCCCGGGGGTCGCGTATCTGCCAATTGCCCTGTGGCAGCAGTGCCAAGGCGGCGCCATGCGGGCCGACGTTGCCCTGGTAATGGACACCTCCAATAGCATGAAGGAACCGGCAGCTGGCGGCGGCACGAAGCTGGAGGCTGCCGTGGAGGCCGCCCGGAGCTTCGTGATGCAGCTTGAGCTGCCCGAGGATCGGGCCGCCATCGTGGCTTTCAACACAGAGGCCACCACCGATCAGCCCCTGACTGGCGATCGGGACGCCCTCCTGGCCGCCCTCGGTGGCCTGGCCACGGGACCCGGCACCAGGATCGACAGGGGCATCGATGCCGGCCGCGAGGCCCTGTCCGTCGAGGCCCCCAGCCCGGACCGGAACAGGGTAATCGTCCTCCTCACCGACGGTCGCACCGTGGAAGTCCCGCCGGAGGACATCGTGGCCGCCGCGGACTTCGCGAAGGGCGAGAACGTGCTCCTTTTCGCCATTGGCCTGGGGGAGGACGTGGATCCTGGCCTCTTGACCGCCGTCGCGAGCCGGCCGGAGTGGTACTTCCCGGCCGCCGACGTCGCCGGCCTGGCGACGATCTACGACCAGATCGCCTACACCTTACCCTGCGTCAACATCACCTGGCCGTGACGACGCCACGCCGCCTCGTACCGTCGGCCCCTGGCATGTCGTGCCACGCGAGGTGTGCCGGTGCCGCCGGTGTAACCCCCGGGTGTCACTACGGTCAAGAAGGGAGTCGGCTGCTCCCATTGACCCCCAGAGACCGCCATGGCTATAATCGCGGCGACCTTCGGGGCGTGGCGCAGCCCGGTAGCGCGCAGCGTTTGGGACGCTGAGGCCGGAGGTTCAAATCCTCTCGCCCCGACAGGCTGCGGGTGTAGCTCAATGGTAGAGCTCCAGCCTTCCAAGCTGGCGGTGTGGGTTCGATTCCCATCACCCGCTTGCGCCACCCGGGCCCATAGCTCAGCGGTCAGAGCAGCCGGCTCATAACCGGTTGGTCCCAGGTTCGAATCCTGGTGGGCCCACTCCGTGGCGCAGGCCGCTCCACCCACAATTCGGCACCGCCGGACGGCGGCGCACAAAGATGGCCCCGGCAACGGGGCGCCAAGATCCAACGGGCCTGGCCGGCGCTGCCGACCGGCGGCACCAAGTTCAGATAGCGCCCGACCCGGGATCTGAATCCACCCACCCTCATGCGACAGAAGGAGAGAGGCACAGTGAATCTCCGCAGCATTCGTTCAGCCCTAGTCGTCGCGGCCGTCCTGGCCGGCATCGGCGCCGCCGCGGGTCTGACCGCCGCGGCTCCGGCCGCCGGCACCGGTCATGACGCCTCGGTGGCGCCCCAGCAGACCATGACCTGCAGCTGGAAGAAGTTCGGTCAGGCGTCCCGGGGCCATTACCACCTGGCGTCGGCCATGGACAACGTGACCAACACGATGTACTTCTACGGCGGCATAGGCCAGTCGGACTCCGTCGAGAACGACGTCATGAAGATCGACTTCAAGGGCGCCTCCATCAACGACGCCGTGCACGGCTCCGTAGGTGGCACGGCGGGGGCCAAGGACCTTTACGGCTCCGTGGCGGCCTATCGCGACAAGGACGGCGGCCAAGTTTACTTCATCGGCGGCGCGCTTTCGAGCGGTAGAGGACAGGATTTCGTCCAGCGCTACAATGTCGCCAGCGGAACCTGGGAATCCAACATCTCCGTTAACGGCCAGTTCAACGACCGGGTATTCGCCGCTGGTGCATACGACCCCAAGCACGACGCCATCGTTGTCAACGGCGGCGCCGCGACCTGCTTGGCCGTGGGTTTCGACCCCGACACCGACACCTGCAACGCCGCCACCTTCACAGGCTCCACCGTCATGACCTTTGACGCTGGCTCCCCCATGTGGGACAGGCTGTCCGGCGGCCCCAACCGCCTCTTCGGGCACACTATGGTGTACGACTCGAAGGCCCAGCGCATGCTCGTATACGGCGGCACGGACAACCGCGATCGGGGCAAGTCCGGGGTCCAGGCCCTGGACCTGTCGGGTGACAACCTGAGCGACGCCACGTGGTCCACCCTGGCCACCTCCGGCACGGGCCCCTCCGACAGGTACTTCCACAGCGCCGCCTACGATCCCACCAATAACTGGATGGTCATCTACGGCGGGCTGAGGTCCGGGGCCTTCGAAGACGAGTCTGGCCTCGACGACACGTGGGCCTTGGATCTGAACCAGAGTCCGGCGGTGTGGATGAACCTCGATGCAGATCAGTCCAGCAGCACCGTGGGCTCCGCGATGGGGTACGATGCCAAGGACAACCTGGTGATCCTCCACGGCGGCCGCCGCGAGAGCAGCAACAACGTCACCGGCAACTCTTACTACCTGGACTGCCAGGTGGTGACACCAACGTCGATCCCGCCGACCGTCACGCCGCGGCCAACGAACACGCCGGGCGGCGGCGGGGGAACGGCAGAGCCGACCCCACCCCTGACACCGAACCCGGACACCTGCGACTTCATTTCCAACGGCCGGGTGCCCAACGCGGCCATCAACGCCGCCACGGCCAATCCGGACACGGTGTACGGCTGGGAGCAACTCTGCTTCCCCAACCGGCCCGCCGGTCCCTTCAACCAGCTGCGCGACAAGCTGTCGTTGCGCAACCCAGCAGCGCCGTACCACCCGATCTACAACGGTCTGGTGTGGAAGTGCGGCTGCCCGTAGTCTGAGGGCTTCGGTCGACGGCCCCGGCCGCGGCCAAGAGGAACAGAGCGTCCCCGCCTCCCTGAGGGGCGGGGGCGCTCCTCTCGTTGGCCGGGACGCGGCCTCCCGCCGGCAGCGCGATCCCGGTCAGGTCGACGCGCGAGGCCCCAGGGCCGCCAGGGCCGCCGCCTGGGCCAACCACCATCCAGCCGCCAGGTCGGGCAAGAAAAAGACGTTGTCGACCATGCCGTGGGCGATGGCGTAGGCGTAGATGCCCAGGGCACCGGCGGCCAAGGCCGGGGCGCGGCCGGCAAGACCACGGGTGGCCGCCGCCAGGCCCAAGGCCGCCATCAAACCAAAGGCCGCCAGGCCCGGCAAGCCCAGGCGCGTCCACCAGTCCAAGACCAGGTTGTGGGGGTGGTTCAGGAATCGCTCCTGAACCACGGAGCGGTGGACGTACCGGTCGCGATACTGGTAGAGGAAGTTATCGAGACCGACCCCTAGGACCGGGTTGTCCCACCCCATCTCCGCCGCGGATCGCCATAGGCGGAGCCGAATGTGCAGGGTGCTGCCAGGGGTCGCGTCCAGGGTGCCCCGTAGACGTTGGGTGCCTCCGAAGGCCGCCACGAAGAGAAGGGCGCCGAGGGCCAGGCCCAGGGCCGCCCCCCGGAGGCGACGTCGTGGAACGCCCACCCGACGCCATGCCCAGAAGAGCACCGCCGCCGCCGCCGGGGTTGCCACGAAAAGGGCCCCCCGGCTGAAGGTGGCCGCGAGGCCCCCGAGGAGCAGCGGCACGGCGACGGCGTGCCATCGGCGCCGGCGGCCCGCGCCCCACATGGCCGTCG
>CAZXNP010000009.1:0-17561 GCA_964642035.1 uncultured Anaerolineales bacterium
CCCCGGGGGCCTTTCCCGGTGCCCGGGGCGGCCAGGCCGACCGCCTGGGCGGCGTTGCCCAACATGATGGCGAACCAGCCGGGCCTCGCGGCAAGGCCGGCCACCAATGGCGATCGCTCGACAACCTGCAGCAGGGCGGCGGCGCTGGCCTTGTGGCCCACGCCCCAGCTGCCGGCAAGGGAGCTGAGTTGCCGCGGGTCGACGCCCGCCACTTCGTAAGCGGCAAAGTCCCGGAACCACGCCGCGTCCGATATGTCGCGAGTGGCAACAACTATTCTGTTGCCGGGATATCGCTTGACCAGGTCCTCGATGTGCCCTGCCTCGGCGCGACGCTCGGCGGCGAACAGGGTGTCGAGATCGTCCAGGAGGATTACGGCCCGGCCCGTGGCCAGGTGGGCCGACAGGAATTCGGAGGCATCGCTGAATCCCGTCTCAGCCATGGTTGCCGCCAATCGAGCCACGAGGTCGCCGCCGGCGTCGCGGGTCCGAGCCAGGGGCACGTACAGGGGCAGCCACGGCGCACCCTCGGCCAGGAGGGCCACCCGGCCACCCACGAGCACCGCCCGGGCCAGTTTCGTGGCGTACCAGCGGAGCAGGGCGCTCTTGCCGGTGCCGGCTGGCCCGATGAGCAGGAGCCTGGAGTGCTCCGCCAGGGTCTCCGGGAGGGTGGAGGTGGGGTTGTGGCCGCCGACCCGGCGACCTGTCGCCAGCTCGTCTTCGACGACGTACTCCCGGACCCGTACAGGCATGAATGATACGTCAAGACGAACGGCCCCAACGGTGGGCAGGCGGACCGTATCCAGGGCTTCGCACAGGGCCTCGAGGTAGCCGGAGTAGGCGCGCCACCGGGTGGCGATCTGCCACCAGCGGCCACCAGTACGGCCGAGACGCCGCGACAGCTGATTCTGGTCCACGCGCACGCTCTAACTCCGCCCTGCTCGTGCCTGGCGCGCCAGGCGACTTTGGCTCCGACCGCCGAATTTGCCGCAGGGGCCCCTGCCTGCCAAATCTCCCATGCCTGACAGCGGCACCACGGCCATGGTCCTTGCCACGACGCGGAAAGGCTAGCACGTCCGGCATCAGGGCCCCAGTCGGGCCCTCTGCCTCGCTGTCAGCGAATGGTCAGCCAATCGTAAGGCCCGGGTCAGTCCTCGGTCATGCCGCCGGCGCCGCGGACGTGTTACCATAACGGACAAACTTGGCGCCGGCGGCTCCCAAACCTCTCGTGCCGGTCGCGGCCGAGGATCCGAGCCGTTGCGGGTGACCCGACCCCCGCTCGCCGCTGGGCGCTGATGGGTCCCGCTTCCGGCTTCATGCCCGAAGCACCCCTCGGGCGCTGCCCATGGTATGGGCTAGGATGCGTCAAGGGTTCCATACTCAGACCGGAGAGGTGCTGCCCCGTGAAAGTTCTCGTCGCCACGAAGGACCTGGCCGTCTTCGATGCCCTGCAGGGCATCACCGGTCTGGAATACGAAGAGGCCCTGTTCACCGGGCAGATCTACGAGGCATTGCCCGGTGCCCAGTTGGTGGTCGTCGACTTCGATGACCTGGTGGAGCACCCATACAGCGTCGGAATGCTCAGGGGCATCCTTTCCGACAGCGAGGTGCCTTTCGTCTCCAGCGAGGAGTTCCTGGCGGAGCCGGACTCGTGGCTGAGCGACGCTCGACGCCTCAGCGGCGATGCGTCGGATCTGCCGACGAAACGCACCATCGCCTTCGTGTCCTACTCCGGCGGCGTTGGGAAGACGGTCCTCGCCCTGGATACGGCCTCCCACTTCGCCCGGCGCACGAGCCTGCCGGTATGTCTGCTGGAGTTCACGTATGGCGAGTCGGCCGTCAACTCCCTGGTGGGCACCACGCCGCCGGCACTTTTCGAGCTGGCCACTCAGCCGGACGTGGAGGCCACGGTCTGGCAGGGGGTCACCCTGGTCCCGATGGATTATGATAACGCCCGGGACCTGTCAATACAGCTCCTTGGCAAGTACCTGAAGGACATCATGCGGGAGCACGTGCTGACGGTGATCGATGCCCACTGGCCCCACGCCTTGATCGGGGCCGTCCGGGATGACATCGACCGCTGGTACGTCGTGGCCACGCCGCGGCCCGATGCCGTGGAGAACTCCCAGAAGCTGGCCGTGGAGTTGGGGCCGAAGGCCTCGGTTGTACTCAATCAGAAGGGGGGCGTGGTCGACACCCTGGCCCTGTCGGGCATTGAGCGTGCCCTGGATCTACCCGTAGTCAAGGAGCCGGACCGCTGGGAGGGTAACCTGGGCAAGAGGATCCTGATGCACACCTACGGCGAGGCCACCTGGGGGGCGTATGAACCCTCGGGCCTCTTCTCCAACCTGCGCAAGCGCTTCTCGCGTTCTAAGAGTGAGTGACCGACCCGCGGCTCATAGCCTTTCCTGGGGGATAACATGAACGCTCGCACCGCCATGCTCGCCTTCGCCGTGGTCCTGATCGGCGTCGGTGGCATCATGACCTTGAAGGACCTCCTCAGCCCCACGCCGCCGCCGCCCATGGTCGTTGTGGCTCGGGCCGCGCAGCAGATCGAGCCGTACACGGTGGTGACCCAGGACATGGTCCAGACGGAGCAGATGTCCGCTCGAGAGGCCCGGGACTCCAACGCGTGGAAGGTCGAGCAGGTGGCCGGGATGATGGCCACCGACCTCCTGGCCCCGGGCGACGTCATGACCGCCGGCAATGTTCAGCCCATCGAGCAGTACCGAGGCTGGAAGGACCTGGGCATGGAGCTCGTGTCCTTCACATCGTCTGTGGACCGCCTCGTGGCGGGGCAGTTGCGCCCCGGGATGCTGATCAATATCTACGGCTTCAATCGCGGCCGGCCCGACGAGACCTTCACGAAGCTGATCGAGGAGAACGTCCGGGTGGTCCGGGTACTCCAGGGCAGTGGCCGCGCTGCCGGCCAGGGGACGCCGGTGGCGGATTGGCAGGACAACCAGGTTACCTACGGCGACGACAAGGGCCGGAGCGGCACCCTCCTGACGGTGGCGTTGCCTCCGGAGCGGGCCTTCAACCTCATCGATGCCCTTGGCGCCCAGGCCCTCCAGCCGTATGTGACCATGGCCGGCAACCGCACCGTGTCCGCCTTGGCGACGCCCCGCTACGTCGCGACGCCTGAGCAGTCGGCCCAGATCGACTGGGCCGCCACATTGACGGCCATAGCCGTCACCATCAACCCGACGGAGGTGCAACTGCCCCCCACCGGGGGCGGAGGAGCCACCCGATGAGCCCGGTGACCCGCTACGACTACAACGTCCTGGTGAAGCAAGTTCAGGACTATTGCGTGCAGCGGGAGATCCCGGTGCCGCGCTGGCGCCGGGAGCTGCACCCGGAAGAGGAGCTCGCCTTCCACGCCAACGTCCTCAGGGCCCTGAAGGAGCTGGGCTTCGACATCGCCGAGGAGGACCGCCAGGCCGTGGCCCGGGAAGTGGCCAACCGCATCACCGGCCTGGGGGTATTGCAGCCGTACCTCGAGCAAGAAGGCATCGAGGAGATCATCGTCCGCAAAGGCTTCGTGCAGGTGGAGCGTGACGGCCAGATCAACGACGTGGGCGACCTGGCGCCAGACACCTACTTCTACCACCTCACCCGGCGCATTGCCGACCTCGAGGGCAAAGAGATCGGGGCCGAGGATCCCCAGATCAAGCTCGGTTTGCCCGACGGCAGCCGTTTCACCGCGGCCATTCCCCCCCTGTCCCGGGCCGGCACGGCCCTGAACATTCGGCGCTTTAGCCGCAAGAAGCTCACCTTCGAGGACCTGATCGACCGCCACGCCATGGACGAGGAGTCGGCCGAGTTCCTGAAGGACGTGTCGAGGTCCATGAGCAAGTCGGTTATCTTCAGCGGTCGACCCGGCGCCGGCAAGACCACCATGCTCAACGCCTTCACCCAGTATCTGCCGCGCCACTGCCAGTTGTCGCTGGTGGAGACCTTTCAGGAGGTGCAGCCCCAGCTGCCACACTTCAACCACCTCGTGGTGCAGGAGGGCCTTGGTGAGGTGGGCCGGGTGGTCAATGTGGTGTTCCTGCGGATGCGCCCCGACGTGATGATCATCGGCGAGACGGTGTCCGAAGAGGCCATCGAGTTCATCATGGGCCTAAACCTGGGCATCACCGCGTACACAACCACCCACGCCCACTCCGCCCGCTTGGCGATGACACGAATTGAAACCTTGTCCCGGGGCTCCGGTATTCCCCTTGAGGAGCGACGGGAGATCATTGGCTCAGGTCTGAACCTGGCGGTGCACATCCACAAGGGCTACGACCCCGAGAAGCAGGCCTACAAGCGGTTCATGCGCGAGATGATCGCCATCAGCGGGGTCACGAGGCGGGCGGACGGCGTCAACTACGACATTGACATAATCAAGGAGTATGACCCGCGCCGGTCCACCTGGACGCCCCTCAGGGAGCCGAAGGCCTGGCGTGAGATCTAAGGTGTCGAGGGCGGAGACCCTCACCACACGCAAGACGAGGTGCGAGGCATGACTGGTCCGATAATCATGCTCGTGGGTGGCGGCGCCGCCCTGGCATTTGTGGTCGTAGACTGGATGCAGTACCGCATGCGGCTTCGGCTCCGTAAGGATACCGCCACGACTGAGGGGCTCAGCAGTCGAATCAGCTACGACTGGCGGGTCTACGCCATGATCGTGTTTACCCTGCTCCTAGCCTTCTTGTACGCGCGCTCGATCGAGCGGCCAATTGGCCAGGAGATCCCCGGCATCGAGATTCCCACGGAGCAGCGCCGGGCACTCATCGTGGCCTCCTACATCGTGGTCGTGGGCGTGTGGTGGGCCATCCGCCAGGCCCGCAAAGTGGGTGCGAGCAGGCGAATGATCGTCAACAGTGAAGTTCAGGAGCTGGTGCAGCAGTTCCGCAGCGTCTTCCGGATTCGGCCCACGGTGTTCAGCGCCCTCGAGGAGGCCAACCGCAGGATCGAGCCGCCCGTGGGTGCGGCCGTGTCCCACGCCGTCACGACGTTCTACGTGACGTCGTTGCCCAGACGGGCCTTCGACGAGCTCAGGGAGCGGATCGATAACCCCTACATGGACCAGTTTATCTATATCCTCGAGCGGGGAGAGGACGCCAAACACGAGGACATTCTTGAGGCCATGGATGGCCTCTTGGTGCGGCTGCGCCGGGCCCGGGACATTCGGGACCAGTCTGAAGTCAACATGACGGTCATCACCGGGCAGACGCGCATAATTCAGCTGATCGCCGTGGCCCTTGTGACGGCCGTGGGGCTCATTGGCGCATTCCGCCAGGCGTACGAGAACGTGCCGGGGCAGCTCCTCTTCCTCTTGGTGGCCAGCATCGGAGTTGTCACGAGCTGGTACATAGATCGCCGGGCCATGGCCCTCAAGGAGCGGGTACTGTAGATGGGCATTCTCATCCTCATTGCATCCTTGCTGCTGCTCGTTGCCCTGTTCGGCGGCGACGTTTGGGGCAAGGTGTGGCGCCTGCAGCGCCGGCGAGTCCTGCCTCGGATCCATCGCTACAGCCCCCGCCGACTGTGGCGACGTCTCAGGAAGAAACCTCGGTACGAGGTGGACATGCCGACGGTGCGGGACTTCATCCTGACGCTGCAGCTGTCGCTGTCGCTGGCGGAGACCATGGCAGGGGCCTTGACCCAGGCCGCCCGGCAGTTTGGCGACCGGGACGCCTTCGGCGACCGACTCACGACCAGGGTGCGGAGCCAGCTTCAGGTCGAGCCGGAGGCGGTGATCAGGGCCCTGGCCGTCGACTTTGAAAACCGCCACTTGGAGGAGCTCGCCGAGCGTCTCGAGATGGCCCACGAGGGCGGTCTCTCGTACAAACAAGCCGTCGACGCGACCCTCGAGGACGTCGAGGAGGTGATCCGGGTGGCCGTCGAGAAGGAGATCGAGCGGGCACCGGTGATGCTCACGATCCCAATGATCATTGGGGTCTTCTTCGCCGCCCTCGCTCTCCTGGGCTTCCCGCTCCTCGTGGTCATGTTCCAGAACGTGACTGGCGCCACCTCCGGGTCCAGCGGGGCTGGTTTTGGAGCCGGCTTCTAGGGGGCCAGTCCGGCCGAGAACCCCTTATCGCAACCGAGGGCCGCGCTGCGCGGGACCGAGGGGCGTCAGGAACGTCAGAGTTCGGTCAGCGTTAAGATCTTGTCAGGGGTCTTGTCAAGAGGCCCGTAGTTCGGTATAATCCCCGCACCTCATCCAACCCCTCATAAGGAGGAGTCGCAGCCATGATCCGTAACATCAAGAGGTTCTGGAACGACGAGAGCGGCCCCGAGCTGGTGGAGTGGGCAGTCGTCACGATCATTCTTCTCGTGGCGGCGGTCGTGCTCTACATTGCCGTGGGCCGCGCCCTCGGCGCGGTGATCTGTTCCGTGAAGTGCTGGCTGGAGGCTGTGAAGGGTGACCACTCCGAGGTCAACTCGAGCACCTGCCAGGACGAGGACGAGACCTGCGCTGACTAGGCGCCTGACGGCGCGCCGCCCTGGGTTTCCCCGGGGTGGCGGCACGGAGCTTGCTCCGGGCAGGGTGCCACCGGTGGCACCCTGCCCGGACTCTGTGGGCTCGAAAATGGCCCACCGGCGCGCGTTAGGAGGCCGTAGTTGACAGCAATCATCGGCAAGTTCTGGCACGACGAGAGTGGCCCAGAGATGGTCGAGTGGGCCGTCGTTGCCTTGGTGCTCTTGGCTTTCACCGTGGCGGGCATCCTCGCCATCCGGGACAGCCTCATCGACATGTTCCAGGCGGCCTTCACGAAGCTCGAGGCCGTTCCGCCCTCGACCTTCCCGTAAGGGGCACGGTCTCGGGAAGACGTCACCATGCCGGAGTTTGCCTTGCCGGCACTCCACGCCTTGCCGTGCGTCGCCAAGCTGGGAGTGGATATCTGCCTGGCCACGGTGGTGCAGCTGGCAGTCACGGGGTGGATGTTGGCCGTGGCCGTCGTGGACCACCGCACCGCCCGCATCCCCAACGCTTTGGTGGCGCCGGTTATGCTGGGGGTGGGGGGGCTCCGTCTGATGGAGGGTCTCTTTGGCAACTGGCCACGATTACTCCTGGTCGTGCCGTGGGTGGCGGTCTTCGGCTTGTGGATGCTGCACTTCATCGGCGGCGGCGACGCCAAGTTCGTGATGGGCCAATATGCCCTGTTCCCGTCCATGGAGTACACGGCCGCTCTGGCACTCATCTTGCTGATCATCACGGTGCCGCTCCTGGCCTGGGAGGCGCGGGGCAGGTCCATCGGCGACATCCGTCGCAGCTTGACCGGCCGGCTAGTGACGGGCCAGGTGTTGCCGACGGAGGTGGAGCTGCACGAGCGGGGCCGGCAGTACGCCTGGACCCTCGCCCTCCCAGGAATCGTGTACACTTGGCTGTACTGGTAGCGGACACCGACACCGGCGGTCGGCTGGCCGGCGAAGGTTCGCCTGAAGGACAGGTACGGGCATAGACCCATGACAAGACAGTCTGGCGCAATTGGATTCACCCCCGGCCCCGGCGTCCCCGCCCGGGGGCGGCCCGGAGGCATCCTGGGCCGATTCTGCAGTGACCGCCGTGGCGGCACGGCAGTGCAGGCCATCGTGCTGTTGCCGGTGATCCTGTTCTTCTTTCTGGCCGCCATCAAGCTGTGGGAAGTGGTGAACGTGCGCCGCTCCCTCCACGACGGCACCTACGAGGCCACGCGCTACCTCGGGCTCTACCCGCCGCCCAATGGTGATGCCTACTACTGGGAGCAGATCGCCCGGCGGTTCATCGAGGCCGAGCTGAGGTCCAACCCCTGGGTCAAGAACCCCGTCACCGACGCGGACTTGCGGATCGATGTGACCATCTACGACGGCAACGAGTGCGGCGACGAGTTCCGGGTGGAGGTGGGCTACCGCCTCTTCGGCCCCGTGGGGGGCCGAGGCTCGGGTAGCTACGCGGGAATGTTGCCCAACAACGCCCTCATGACCCTCCGAGAGGATCGGGACGGGAAGGTGATCTGTGACTAGTCGGCGCCGGAAGAGGCCTTCGCACAGGCGGCTCTTGGGCAGCCTGTGGCGCGACCGCCGGGGCACCACGGCCCTGCAGTTCATCGTCATCTTGCCCGTCTTCGTCCTCGTCGTCATCGGGCTGTGGGCCTTCTACAGCGTTTACTCCGCCCGGGACGCCCTGTGCGACGCCACCCGGGAGGCCACCCGATACCTTCAGGTGGAGGGGCCGCGATTCCCGGAGGACTGGACATACCCCGACGACTGGGAGGTGGAGGCCCGGAAGATCATCGAGAGCGAGCTGAGGTCCCAGCGGTGGTATGACTTGGTGCCTGTGAATCCCGACGAGGTTCTCATTTTCCCCGAAGGGGAGCGCCGGGCCCCCAAGGACATGTCTGAGGTGAGCGAGGAGGAAGTCTCCAACAACTGGTTTTTCGTGCGGGTCACCAAGACCGTCACCAATCCGGTGGCCGTCTTCCTGCCGGACCAAGAGAATCCTGGGCGCCTGACCCTGAGCTGCCAGAGCACCGGCTTCTACGAGGGGGACCCCATCGGACCCACCGCGGGGCCCGTTCGGGGGCCGGGACCCGGGTGTCCAGCTCCTCCCCCGTGCCCGCCGGGGGGACCGCCCCCGACGGTGACACCATGCCCCATCGGCCAGGTGTGCCCGCCCACGCCATGCCCCTGCAGCTAGTGAGGACTGCCATGCCAGTTTCCCTCAGGCGACGTCTCGGGCGCTGGCGGGATGACGAGCGGGGGACCTCGATGATCACCGCCGCCGTCACCCTGCCCCTCCTCATCATCATTGTCCTGGGCATCTACTACCTCGGTCTGTTCATGTACTCCCGCTGGATGTTCCGGGAGGCCACCAACGAGGCGGCCCAATACATCTCCGAACAGGGGCGCTTCTGGAACATCAACCCCGACGCCTCCGGCGACCTGTACCCCACCAACTGGTACGATCTGGAGGCCCACCGGATCATCGCCAGCCGGCTGCGGGACGTGATGCCTTACCGCCGGGAACAGATCTCCGCCACCCTGAGCGTCACCGTGACGGAGCCGGCGGTGGCCACCGGGGCCGTGGAACGGGAGGTGTGCGTCCCCGGCGACCGGGAGGTGGGGGATTACCGCCCCTTCGAGGAGACGGGCTTCATGGTGGAGGCGTCCTGGTCGGTGCCCTTCTGGCACGTGACCTTGCCTTATGACATTGCGAATGCCGGCCGGCAGCTGGTGTTCCACGAGCGCACCATCGGCCACCTGCAGTGCCCCCGCTGGACCGTCAAGGCGGCCGTGGGGGACGAGTCCCGCATCTATGGCGCCGAGGGACCGGCCTTGCCCCACCGCTCGACGCCTGGGCCCTTCCCCTACCGGGGGCCGCCCACGGTGACGCCGTTGCCGACGAACACCAAGTTGCCAACGGTAACGCCTACTCCGGGACCGTCGCCAACTCCCCCGTAGTCACCAGCTGAGTTCCCCCACGGCAACCACGCCGACACCGTCTGACCCCAAAGGGAGGCCGCGCCCGTGACGTACGTGATCACGGAGCTCTGTACGCGAGAAGCGGATTGCGTCGATGTTTGCCCCGTCAACTGTATCGTGCCCGGGTACCCCGAGGCGGAGTGGCCCCTGTTCTACATCGACCCCGACGTGTGCATCGACTGCGGGGCCTGCGTGCCCGTCTGCCCGCCGGAAGCCATATTTCCGGAGGAGGACGTGCCGGCGGACCACGCGGCGGACGCAGCCTTGAACGCTCGATTCTTCAGCGAGGGTCCGGGCTACGCCGCCGGCGTGGCTCTATACGAGGCTGGAAAGACCAAGTAGCCTAGCGGGCCGGCACGCCTTCGAGTTGGAGCTGGCGGTCCAATGACAATGGTCCGGCCCCGATGAAGGCCAGGGCCAGAACCCCGGCCAAAATCGCCAGGTCGAGCTCCGCCCCGGCGGCGCCCGGGACTATGAGGCCCATTTTGGCCTTGACGGTGAGGATGGCCACGATCATCACCGCGCCGATCAGCAGGGCGCATAGGCGGGTGAACAGTCCGACGATCAACAGCAAACCCCCCGCCAGCTCCACCAGGGTGACGATCCACCCAAACAGGACTGGGGCCGGAATGCCTGCCTGGGCCAACATGCCGTTGCCGAAGTTCGCCGGGCCACCATTGAGCTTGCTCCAGCCGTGGGCGGCCATAATCACGCCGAGGGCAATCCGGAGCACCAGGGGGGCGTAGGACCGCAGGCGGTCGAGTTGGGGAAGACTCAGGGCATTCATGGAAGATGGCTCTCCTCTTATTTTGGAATCGGCCGTGGCTGGCCGCCGGTTGCTGCACGTCGTCCCGCGGCTGCGCCACGGGGCGGGGCTACTGGCACGAGACGCGTCTTCAGCGGGTTACCTTACGCGTGCGAGGAGAGCGGGAACATGCACGCGTTGACGCTCCGCGTGCGGGAGTGTAGCATGCCGCGTCTGTGAGATTGCCGTCGGCGGCTCCGGCGGCTTCGGCGGGAGGCCGCGCCGTTTGCGGAAGGTACACTTCGTTCAGGCTGACGTGTTCAGCGACAGCCCCTTCGGCGGGAATCCGGTTGTGGTTGTTCCCGACCCGGGGCCAATGACGGCCGATGAAATGCAGGCCCTGGCTCGAGGCATGACCTTTTCCGAGACGGGGTTCGTGGTCACGCCCTCCGATCCCTCTGCCGCCTTCGGGCTGCGGTGCTTCACCCCCACGACGGAGGTGGCCTTCTCGGGCCATCAGCTTCTCGGGGCTGCCTACGTCATGGCGACCCTGGGACGGCTGCCTTCCAATGGTCCCCGCACCGAGATCTACGCCGAAGTCGGGGGCAGGCTGCACCCAGTGACTCTGGAGCACCCGTCCCAGGGGGTCGATAAGCTTGCCATGATCGAGGGGCTGACCTCTTTTGGTGACCCCATCGGCGATCTGGGCGCCGTCGCCTCGGCCCTTTGCATCGATCCCCTCGAGATCCTTCACACGGGCTTGCCCGTCCAGGCCGTCGAGACCGGCCTAAAGTGCCTAATCGTGCCCGTGAGTACCCTGGCCGCGGTGCGGGAAATGCGGCCCGTGGGCCAGGCGGTGGACGAGCTGCTGCAGGATGTCGGGTGTGCCTGCGTCCTGGCCTTCTCGACGACCACCCTGAGCCCCCGCAACGATGTGCACGTGCGCGTCTTCGCTCCGCCCCTGGGCATCGATGAGGACCCCGCCACGGGGACGGCCAACGGCGCCCTCGCGGCGTACTTGGTGCGCCACGGCGCGGCCGAGGCCCGGCCGACGGCCCGACTGCGGAGCGAACAGGGGTCGGAAATGGGACGGCCGAGTGTCATCGAGATGCAGGTGGATGCCAGCGCCGACCCCATGACCATCGTGGTGGGAGGCCGGGTAGCCCGGAGCGTCGAGGGCACGGTCTTCTACTAGATGGCAGAACGAATCACCCCCCGCAGCCGCGACGCCGCCGCCTGGTACGTCGACGTGATTCGCGAGGCGGAGTTGGCCGACTATGGCCCCGTCCGCGGCACCATGGTGATCAGGCCCTATGGCTATGCCATCTGGGAACGGATCAGGGATGCCCTGGACATCGCTTTCAAGGCGACGGGCCACGTCAACGCCTATTTCCCGCTGTTCATACCAATGAGCTTTCTGGAGAAGGAGCGAGAGCACGTGGAGGGGTTTGCCCCGGAGCTGGCCGTGGTCACCATCGGTGGCGGCAAGGAGCTCGATGAGCCCTTGGTGGTGCGGCCAACATCCGAGACAATGATCAACCACATGTACGCCCAGTGGATCCAGTCGTACCGCGACCTGCCAGTCTTGATCAATCAGTGGGCAAATGTGGTCCGGTGGGAGCTGCGCACCCGGCCTTTCCTGCGCACCCTGGAGTTTCTGTGGCAGGAGGGGCACACTGCCCATGCCACAGCCGAGGAGGCCGCCGCGGAGGCTCAGCGGATGTTGGAGGTGTACCGCGACTTTGCCGTCAATGAGGCGGCAGTGCCCGTCGTCGCCGGCCAGAAGACGAATCGGGAGAAGTTCGCGGGGGCCGTGCGGTCCTTCACCATCGAGGCCCTCCTGAGGGATGGCAAGGCCCTCCAGTCGGCCACGAGCCACGACCTCGGCCAGAATTTCGCCCGGGCCTTCGACATCCAGTTCCTGGATGCCGACAACCAGCGGCGCTACGTGTGGCAGACCAGCTGGGGCCTGTCAACCCGCTTCGTTGGCGCCATCATCATGATGCACGGCGACGACCAGGGGCTGCGGCTGCCTCCGCGCTTGGCCCCCATCCAAGTCGTGGTGGTGCCCATCGCCCGCACCGACCAGGACAGATCTCGAGTGTACGCAGCTGCTCGGGCCATCGCCGCCGACCTGGACGGCGATGCCGGCCCCGGGGTGCGGGTGCACGTCGACGACCGGGACCAGAGGCCGGGGTGGAAGTTCAACGAGTGGGAGGTCCGGGGCGTGCCCCTGCGCCTCGAGCTCGGGCCGCGGGAGGTCGACGCCGATACGGCGGTGCTCGTCCGGCGCGACACCGGGGACAAGGTCACGCTGCAGCGGGCCACCCTGGCGGAAGAGGTCCCGCGGCTGCTGGAGGCGGTGCAGGAGGGCTTGCTGGCCGACGCTGAAGGCTATGTGGCCAGCCACACCACCGACGTCGACAGCTACGATGCCTTTCGGGCGGCCCTGGAGAAGGGGGGATTCGTGCGTGCCTACTGGGCGGGCACCGACGAGGATGAGGCCACGATCCAGCATGAGACGAGGGCCACGATTCGGTGCTTGCCTCTAGACCATCCAGATCGCCCCGGCCGGTGTTTCTTCACCGGGGACGAGACGGCGACGGTGGCCCTCTTTGCCCGGGCGTACTGACGGGCCTCGTCGAGGGGTGGCCACGGATGGCGTGGCCACCGACCTGGTTCTGGAGGGCGCTACTCTCCTAACAATGGCTCCCCGGGGGCTGGACGGGCCCCTGGCCGGCGAAGATCAAGGTCGTCTGGGTCGCGTTGACGATGCGGCGGTGGCCATGGCTGGTGGGCTCATAGTCGCGGCTGGGCCCCGGGACGCGGTGCTGGCTACCGTGGCCGATGCCACGACGGTAGTGGATGTCGGCGGCAGGGTAATTACCCCCGGCCTGGTGGACGCCCATACCCACCTGGTGTGGGCCGGCTCCCGGGTCAACGAGTTCGCCATGCGGGTGGCCGGAGCCGACTACCTTGCCATTGCCGCCGCGGGGGGAGGCATCGCCAGCACGGTGCGCTCCACCAGGGCGGCCGCCGACGGCGAGCTCCTCGCCGGGGCCAAGGAGCGCCTCGATGCCCTTATGGTCCATGGCGCCACAACCGTGGAGGCCAAGACAGGTTACGGCCTGTCCCTGCGCCACGAGTTGCGCCTCCTGGACATCCTGGGCGCCCTCGACGAGTCACACCCGGTGCACCTGGTCGCGACCTTCTTGGGGGCCCACTCCGTGCCTGACGAGTACTCCGGCCGGGCCGACGACTACGTGACCCTCGTAGTTGACCAGATGCTCCCGGTCGTGGCGGAGCGAAACCCCGGCGCCTTTTGCGACGTATTCTGCGACGAAGGGGCGTTCTCCCTAGCCCAGGCGGAAAGAATCCTGGTGGCCGCCAGAGCCCTCGGCCTCCGGCTCAAGGCCCACAGCGATGAGTTCGCGGCGCTGGGGTGCACGGAGTTGGCGGCCGCCCTAGGGGCTACCAGCATCGATCACCTGGTCGCCACGACGCCGGCGGGTTTGGATGCCCTCGCTCCGTCGGGGACGGTGGCTGTGCTCCTGCCGGGCACGACCTTCGGCTTGGCCTCGCGGCGCTACGCCGCGGCCAGGGAGTTCGTGGGGCGGGGCGTGCCCGTGGCCTTGGGCACGGACCTGAACCCAGGGACGTGCCCGTGCCCGAGCTTGCCCTTCATCGTAGCCCTGGCTACTCGAAGCCTGGGCCTCACTCCGGCGGAGGCGCTGGTGGCGTGTACCCGCAACGCGGCATACGCATCGGGGTGCGGCGACTCGGCCGGCCAAATCGCCCCAGGGCGGCCGGCCGACTTGACGCTGTTTGACACCGACGACTACCGGGACATCGCCTACCAGTTTGGAGTCAACCCCGTGGCCGGAGTCCTGGTTGGCGGATCCTGGACCGTGCCCCGGGGCGAGGCCTCGCCCCGAGGGCCCCGGCTCTAATGGCGCACGAGAACCGGGGCGAAGAGGGCCAGGACCATGGATAGGGCGGCGAGAATACCAATGGTGATCCAGATCTTCTCGCTGGTGGAGCGCTTTCGGGTCTTACGACGTGCCATGTGGTGGTCCTCCCGGGGGGATTATAGCATCGGCCGACCCGGGGCCGCGGCCGAGGGGACAGAAGGAGGCTAATGCGATGGCAGGTGAACTGGCCCAGCTTTCCGGTCTCAACTGCGTCTACTTCGCCCTCCTCGGCGTGGGCGTCATGTACGCCATGGTGATCCTGGTTGCCGGGGAGCTCCACGGCTTCGGCGTGCACGCCGACATGCCCGTTCACCTCGACATCGGGGCCCCCGACGTGCTCCACGGGGAGGTCGATGTCATGAGCCTGAGCCCGATCACGCTGGCCGGCTTCGTGACGGCCTTCGGGGCCTTCGGGCTCATCTCGTCGGGTCTCTTCGATGCCACGGCCGCCGGCAGCCTCGTGTGGGCCGCCGTTGGCGGCATTGTCGTGGGCGTGGCCAGCCACGTGGCATTCATCACTTTCTTCATCAAGCCCCAGGGCTCGAGCGAGGTCACTCGGGCCGACATCGTTGGGGCCGTCGCGGAGGTCATCACCCCCGTGCCGAAGGGCAAGGTGGGCGAGATTGCCCTTGTGGCCCAGGGGGCCCGGATAACCATGACGGCCCGGGGCCGTGGCGACCAGGCCGTGAAACGCGGCACCATGGTGCGCATCCACGACGTAGTCGGAAGCGTGGCCCTCGTCGGACCAGTGAGTGAGGACGTGAAGTAGCCCCAAGCGGGCTGAAGGAGGCTGCAATGGGTGGTGCATTGATCGGTGGAGTGGCCATTCTGGCCCTCTTCTTCGTGCTGTTGGTCACGGCCTTCGTGATGGCCCAGCGCTACATGAAGGTGGGCCCCAACGAGGTCCTGGTGATCTCTGGCCGCCGTCGGACCGTCGTCGACCCCACAACCGGGGACCGGGTAGCCAGGAACTACCGCATCTTGAAGGGCGGTGGCACCTTCATCATCCCGGTGCTCGAGCGGGTGGATGCCCTGTCCCTCGAGATAATGACCATCGACGTCGTGACGCCCAAGGTGTACACGGTGGTGGGTGTGCCCGTGACCGTGGACGGCGTGGCGCAGGTCAAGGTCCGGGGCGACGACGTGTCCATCGCCACCGCGGCAGAGCAGTTCCTGTCCAAGAGCGCGTCGGAGATCCGGAACGTGGCTCTCCAGACTCTGGAGGGGCACCTGCGGGCTATCCTGGGCACCCTCACAGTTGAGGAGCTGTACCGCGATCGGGACGCCTTCGCCCAGCGCGTGCAGGAGGTGGCCGCCGGTGATCTGGCCAACATGGGCCTGACCATCGTGTCTTTCACCATCCGCGATATCCGCGACGAGCGGGGCTATCTCGATGCCCTGGGCAAGGCCCGAACGGCCGAGGTGAAGCGCGACGCCGCAATAGGCGAGGCCAACGCCGAGCGGGACGCCCGGATCCAAGCCGCCAAAGCCATGCAGGCGGCCCGGGAGGCAGAGTTCCTTGCCGAGACCCAGGTGGCTGGGGCCGAGAAGGGCTACCAGGTCCAGAAGGCTCACTTCGACACCGAGGTGAACCGGGAACGGGCGAAGGCCGAGTTGGCCTACACCCTGGAGCAGAACAAGCAGAACCAGACGGTGCGGGGGGAGGCCGTGCAGATCGAGGTCATCGAGAAGCAGAAGCAGATCGAGGTGCAACAGCAAGAAGTGATGCGCCGGGAGCTCGAGCTCGAGGCCCAGGTGCGAAAGCCGGCGGCGGCGAAGCAATACGAGATCGAGACCCTCGCCAAGGCCCGGCGTTTCCAGCTCGAGACCGAGGCGGAAGGCCAAGCCTCGGCGGCCCGGAACCTAGGCGCCGGCCAGGCTGATGCTGATCGGTCCAAGGGCATGGCCTTGGCGGAGGTCACCAAGGCCAAGGGCCTGGCAACGGCGGAGGTTATCGAGGCCCAGGGCCGGGCCGAAGCAGAGGCGAAGCGCCAGAAGGCCGATGCGTGGGCGAAGTACAACCAGGCAGCCATCCTGGAGCAGCTCCTGGCTGGGCTGCCGGACCTGGCCAGCGCCGTGGCGGCGCCCCTGAGCAACGTCGATCGCATGGTCGTCATAGGCGGCGGCGATGGAGCCGCCGGCGCGAGCCGAATCACCGGTGACGTCACGGTGGCCCTCTCCCAGATGCCGGAGATCATAGAGGCCCTCACTGGAATCGACATAATCGGGTCCATCCAGAGTCTGCCGGCCGTCGAGGGGCTCCGGGCCCAGGGAGCCCCCGGGGCGACGGTGGACGGGGCGTCCACTGCCGGCGCGGACGTCGACGCCGGAGACGGCGACGACTAGGGGGGTCAAATCGGCTCGGAATTGGGTGCAGGAGGCGTATCTTGCGCCCGCGTGCGGCGTTGTATTGATGTAGCGCGGGGGAATCGGCGTTTCCCTTCCGCGTTAGAGTGCGCCTGGCCGAGCTGTGGGGCTTGTGGCGGCCAATTCCGCGCCCTAGCATGGAATCCCAATACACTCAAGTACCAAGCGAGGAGCCGCATGTTTCGTCCCAACGAGAAGTTGATGCGGGCGCGGGTAGTAAGTATCTCGAGCGGCGCACTTGCCTTGGCGGCGGTTCTAGCAGTGGCGGCATTTGCCAGGGTCGGGGTGGCCGATGCCGCCCCGGGGCGGCCAGTGCATGACGCCGCGGGCCTGGTGAGCTTCGCCCAGAGCCCCCTATTCAATTCCCCGACCCTCGAGGTCATCGACCCGCCGGCCTGTATCGTTCCAGGCACGGTTGTAGTCTTCAATGTTCGTATTCGAAACATTGGCGGGGCTGAGCAGCCCGACAACCCGGGGCCTGAACTCATAGTCATGTTCCCGCCCGAATTGGAGCCCACCACGTGTAGCATCAATCAGGGTGGAGGCACCTGCACCGTCAACGGTCAGCAGGTTGAGTGGAACGGCTCCATACCAGCCGGTGGTTTGGTGGTAATCGCGATTACCGCCCGCGTGACCATCCTCGCTCAGCCGGCCGAGCAGGCATGTGTCACCTCCACCGTCTTCTTCGACCAGAATCTGGACGGCATCAACGAGACTTCGAGGTCGGCCACGGAGTGCGTAGACATCTTCTGTCCAGAACTCGACGGTCAGGTGCACCTGCCGATCCTCAATTTCGAGGGGCAGAACGACGTTTGTCGCTCGTGGATCGAGGTGCAGAATATGGGTAGCGAGTACTCCAAGGCGGCCCTGGTCACCTGGGGGGAGCCAGGCTTCTGCCCGCCCCAGTGCGCCGGGCCCCTGAAGGTCGAGTGTTCCGGGTTGTTGAAGCCGGGGAGCACGTGGAACTTCCTGGGCGCCCAGGTGCCCTCGGGCTCCAAGAGCGGCATCCTGTTCAGCTTCACCGC
>CAZXNP010000010.1:0-15696 GCA_964642035.1 uncultured Anaerolineales bacterium
CGGGCGCCGGGTCGGTGCTCGGATCATCGGTGGGGGTGTCCGGGGCCTGGGTGGCCGGTGCCTCACTTGCAGATGCGGCCACGGCCACGGGCGCCACCGCGGCCCCGGCAGCCACATCGATGAGCTGCGGGCTCTGGCCGTAGTGGGGATGGTCGGGCCCCGCATATACTTTGAGCTTCTTGAGCAGCTTGCGTCCAAGGCGGTGCCGCGGCAACATGCCGCGCACCGCCAATCGCAGAACCCGCTCGGGCCGCCGGGCGAGAAGTCGCCCCAGGGTCTCCTCTCGGAGACCGCCGGGGTAACCCGAGTGGCGATAGTAGATCTTCTGCTCCGCCTTCGCCCCAGTAACGCGAACCTTGGCGGCGTTGATCACCACAACGTAGTCGCCCATGTCGAGATGAGGAGCGTAGTCGGGTCTGTGCTTGCCCCGGAGAATCTGGGCCACCCGTGACGCCAGGCGGCCAAGAGTCTGCCCTTCGGCGTCGACAACCCACCACCGGTGCTCCTCCAGGTCGGCAACGGCGGGCATCCAAGTCTTCTGCCTCACTGCAACACCTCCAGCTCGCTTGGGCCACGGAGCATCATTCCCGGTTTTGCCCCAGGCAAGGCGCTTGTCGACTCGGCTCCTTCACCGGTGATGCTTGTCCCCCGGACTTCATCTCGGTTGCCGGCCCGGCCGTGCAGCCGGGCATCCGAATAGGACACCTTCTCCAGCACAAGTCCCTGGGCCGGGGCTCTCCTAGCGCTGGTGGAAGCCACCCCCGACTTAAGGACCCGCTCCACATCCGCCGGGCTAGCCTGCCGCCTGCCCACGGCCACCAGCAACCCGACCATGCGTCGCACCTGGTGCCTCAAGAAGGCGTTGGCCTCCACGGCAATGGTTAGGCTCTGGCCGTCGACGCCAACCTCCACCATCTTCACGTGGCGCACGGTAGCGCCACCTCGCCGCATTGGCCTGCCCAGGGCCTGGAAGTCACGAGTTCCCTCCATGAGGCGTCCGGCGGCCGCCATGGCCGCGGAGTCAAGCGCCCCTGGAACGTGCCATGATCGGCGTCGCCGCAGAGGGGAGCGAGTGGAGCCATTCCAGATCCGATATCGATATCGACGCCACAGGGCACTGTGCCGCGCGTGGAAGCTGTCGGGCACTGCAGCCAGCGCGCGGACCGCCACGTCCCACGGTAGCACTGCGTTCATGGCCTTCCGCAGCTCTGCCTCCGCCCGCTCCCAAGGGCTGTCGAAGTGGGCCACCTGGCCGTGGGCGTGGACTCCGGCGTCAGTGCGGCCGGCCCCCACGACTGTGGCGGCCGTGCCCGTCACCGCTGCTATGGCCTCCTCCAGGACGCCTTGAACCGTCCGCCCACCAGGCTGCCGTTGCCATCCCACGAAGGCGGAGCCGTCGTACTCCAGGGTAACGCGATAGCGCATGGTGCCTTGCACGCCCCTGCCTACTCCACCAACTCGAGGAATACCATGGGCGCCGCATCTCCTGCCCTCGGGCCAAGCTTCACAATGCGTGTGTAGCCACCATCTCGGCCCTCCATGTCCGGGGCGATGACGTGAATCAACTTGTCCACGATCGCCTTGTCATGAATCTCCCGCATTATCTGTCGCCGCGAGTGGACGTCGCCGCGTCTCGCCAACGTGATGATCTTCTCGGCCTCCGGGCGCACCGCCTTGGCCTTGGCCTCTGTTGTCCGAATCCGCTCGTGGCGAAACAGCTGCGTCATCAGATTGCGGAACATCGCGCGCCGGTGGGCGCCCTTGCGGCCGAGCTTTCGGCCTGCCTTTGCGTGCCCCATAGTCCTACGACTCCTCTGCCGCAGCGCCGGCCTCATCGGCCGCCCCAGAGGCGGCAACGTAGATGTCGAGGCCCTTGGCTGTGATTGATTCCTTCAACTCATCGAGGGATTTCTGGCCGAAGTTGCGAATGACCAACATCTCTTCCTCGCCAACGGCCATCCGCTCGAGAATCTCGCCGACCCGAGTAAGGCCGGCACGCTTCAAACAATTATAGGCCCTGACCGACAAGTCGAGTTCCTCGATGGCCATCTCGTACACCGATGTTGGGATGCCCCCGCGGTCCGCCGGCTCATCCTCCTCCACCTCCGTGCCGAAGTTCGCTATATAGCTGAACTGATCAGCAAGGATCCCAGCTGCCTTGGTGAGGGCATCCTGCGGACCTATGGTGCCGTCAGACCAGATCTCCATGCGCAGGCTGTCATAGTCCGCCAGCTTACCCACGCGGGTCTTCTCCACCCTGAAGGCCACCCGGCGCACTGGGGAGAAAATGGCGTCCACAGGCAGCTCGCCAATCGGCAGCTTGCCCCGATCCTCGGCAGGGGAATAGCCGCGGCCCCGGCGCACGATGAGCTCGAGCTGAACATCCGCCTCGTGGGAATCGAGGGTGAGAATAGGCTGCTCCGGATTGGCAACTTCGAGGTCCGGCGGCAACTGGATGTCGGCGGCGGTTACCACTCCCTCGCCCCGGGCCGCTAGGGTCAGACGCCATTCCGCTTCCGGCTCCTCGGCCAGGGCGCGAAACCTCACCTGCTTGACGTTAAGAATCAGGCGAGTCGTGTCCTCGACGACATGGGGAATCGTGGAGAACTCGTGATAGACGTCTGCCACCTTTATGCTCGTGACCGCAGCGCCCTCGAGGCTCGACAGCAGAACACGCCGGAGGGCGTTGCCCGCAGTGGTGCCGTAGCCCCCCTGCAGGGGGCTGATCTTGATGGCCGCATAGCGCGCCGTGGAGCGCTCGAGCACGATCTTGGTCCGCTCCTCCGGACGCGGTACTTCGATCGGCTCCTCTTCAGGAAGTGTAACGTCAGCTGTCATCATGTCGCGTGTTCTCTCCGTTGGGGCTCAACACCGCTACCGGGCGCCGGGGCCGCTGGCGCCGACGGCCTAGACCCGGCGCTTCTTGCGAGGTCGGCAACCATTGTGGGGAATGGGTGTCACATCGGTAATCGACGTCACTTTCAGCCCCCCCTGCTGCAGGGATCGAATCGCTGCCTCCCGGCCAGGACCGGGCCCGTTGACAAATACATCAACCTCACGCATGCCGTTGTCCGTGGCGCCCTTGGCAGCCTGCTGGCCGGCCATCTGGGCCGCGTACGGCGTGCTCTTTCGGGAACCCTTGAACCCCGAATTCCCAGCACTTGCCCACGCGATGGTGTTCCCCTTCACGTCGGTGATCGTGATGATGGTGTTGTTGAAGGTGGCGTGGATATGGGCTTGTCCCTGAGGGACATTCCGTCGCGGTGATCGGCGGCCGCGGCGGCTGCCCTGATGTCTAGCCAATTGCTACTCCTGATTGCGTCGTCCCTGACCGCAGACGGCGGATGCAGCCTTGGTGTACCCCCATGAAACTGTTACTTCTTCATCCTCGACCGCCGGCGCCCGGGCACGGTCTTTCGGGAGCCGCGCCGGGTTCGCGCGTTTGTTCGAGTGCGCTGCCCGCGCACCGGCAAGTTGCGCCGATGGCGAATGCCGCGGTAACAGCCAATCTCTTGCAGTCGCTTGATGGCCTGGGCGTTCTCGCGGCGCAAGTCACCCTCAACCTGATAGTTCTCATCGATGAAGGCCCGCAGACGTCGAATCTCCTCCTCCGTAAGGTCCTTAGTCCTGGTGTCATGATCGACGCCACTGGCATCAAGCGACTTGGCGCTCCTAGTGCTGCCGATACCGTAGATGTACGTCAAGGCGATTACCGCACGCTTGTCCCGCGGAAGATCGACTCCAGCGATACGGGCCATATTGTGTTAACCCCTCCTCAGTATCCCTGATGGGCATCCCAAATGGGCCGCCGACGGACTCCGGGCTGACCTGAAGCGGCTCCGGCCAGAGTCCTAGCCCTGTCTCTGCTTGTGCTTGGGATTATCGCAAATGACGTAGATTCGTCCCCGGCGGCGGACGATCTTGCACTTTTCGCACCGTCGCTTCACACTTGCTTGCACTTTCACTGACTCACTCCCCTTCCCCCTAAGCCCAAAACCAAACTGGGCACACACGGCCCGACACCCCAGGTGCCGGGCCGACGGACAACGATAGCCGTCCTCGTCCGCACAGTCAATTCACCCACCCTCAATCACTCCGACATCCCGGACCACTCGTGCCAGGCGGTCCCGAACCTCAGTCGCCGATCCCTCGCCATCGATACGCACCAAACGGCCCGCCCCCTCATAGTACGCAATTACCGGGGCAGTCTTCTCATCGTACACTTCCAACCTCCGGCGCGCCGTCGCCTCGTTGTCGTCCTCACGAATCTGAAGGAGGCTGCCGTCGACGTCGCAGCGGCCCTCTTGCCGAGGCGGGTGACTATCGAGATGGTAAACGTGTCCGGCGGCAGTGCACACCCGGCGGCCAGTCAGGCGCCGAATGACCTCGTCCCGACCCACCGCCAACTCAATCGCGTAAGGTGCCTCTGCCGCAATGGCATCGAGGGCCTCCGCCTGCGCCACTGTGCGCGGGAAACCATCCAGCACGAAGCCACGGCCATTGGACAACCTCTCCCTCACCATGGCGATAACCACTTCATCCGGAACCAGGCCTCCTGACTCCATGTGCCTCCGAGCCTGCTCCCCGAGGGGGGTCCGCGCCCGGAGATGCTCCCGCAACAGCTCCCCCGTTGACAAATGAGCCAAGCTCCCGGCCTCGGCCAACAGAGCGGCCTGCGTGCCCTTCCCGGCCCCGGGTGGTCCAAGCAGCACCCAGATCACTTGATGAAACCTTCATAGTGACGCATCAACAACTGTGCCTCGAGCTGTTTGATGGTGTCGAGGACAACACCCACGACGATCAGCAGGCCTGTCGAGGTAATGATCAGTGACTGATTGGCCGGCAGATTCGTAAGCTTCTGGGCAAACCACGGCATCACGGCCACGATACCAAGAAACACGGCCCCAACTAGAGTGATGCGGTGCATGATGCCGTTCAAATAGCTTTCGGTTCGCTGGCCAGGTCTGATCCCTGGGATGAACCCCCCTTGGCGCTGCAGCGTCTCGTGGAGATTCTGCTGCCGGAAGATCACATCAGTGTAGAAGAACGTGAAGGCCACTACCATTACGAAATACGCGGCAAACCACGGACCGCTCTGGGAGCTGAACCACCGCTGAACGGCCAAGCCTACCGTGGACACAGTCTCGTTCCCGACGTTGGCCAATGCACCACCGATGAGTCCCGGGAAGATCAGGATAGACGAGGCGAAGATCAGCGGGATCATGCCGGCGGAATTGACCCGCAGCGGGATGTGGGTCGACTGGCCGCCGTACACTCTGGTGCCCCGCACTCGCTTGCCATACTGGACCGGGATTCGCCGATGGCCCTCTTGGATCACTACAATGGCCATTACAGTGGCCACCGTGAGGACCGACACGAGAATGAACGCCAACGGTCGGCTCGCCAAGGCAAACATATTAGACGGCACCCGGGCCACTATCCCTCCGAATATTATGATCGAGACCCCGTTACCGATGCCCTCCTCGGTGATGCGTTCACCCAGCCAAAGAGCAAACATGGTGCCCGCGGTAAGGGCCAGGATGACGGCTAGGGAATTCAGAGGGTACTGGGCGCCGAACTGTAATACCTGATTGCCTCCGGAATTCAATATCGCTATCTGGGCAAACCCCTGCATTACGGCGAGGGGAATCGTGAGCCAGTATGTGTACTGGTTTATCTTGTTCCGTCCTTGCTCGCCCTCCTTCGACAGTTCCTCGAGAGCCGGCACAAGGGGCACTAACAGCTGAAGGATAATGGACGCTGTGATGTACGGATATACCCCCATGGCGACGACGCTGAAGTTCTGCAAGGCGCCGCCGGAAAGCAGGTTGATGAAGCGCAGCACGCTTCCCGCGGCTCCGCTCGACTCGAACAGTTGCTGAAGGGCAGCCCTATCCAGCCCCGGCACCGGCACGTGGGCCGCGGCCCGGTAGATGGTGAGGATCCCCAGGGTGTATAGAATGCGGCGCCGGAGATCCGGCAACCGAAAGGCGTTTGTGAGCGAACCCAGCATTTCTCAGTCCTCTCCGGGGGAGTGCACGACCGTGGGCAGCCTCTCTCAGTGCCTCGGGTGCGGTCGGCTGAGGCCCAACCGGCGGTACCCGTCAGGAACATACACACAGGCGCCCCCGGCCTTCTCGATGGCCTCTCGAGCAGCCTTGCTGAATCGCGGCGCATGAATTGTCAGCTTCTTCTTCACCTCGCCCTGGGCCAGCACCTTGTATGGCTCATCGACGCTTCTGAGGAGGCCGGCCTCAACCAGCGCCTCGACGGTCACGTCGGCCCCACTGCTGAATCGAGCATCGAGATCGTCCAGGTTCACTGGGCTGTAGACGACCTTGAAGAGTCGCTTGAAGCCACGGCGGAAGGGCAGTCGCCGAACGAAGGGCAGCTGCCCACCCTCGAAGTACGGTCGCCTCCCCTCGCCAGAGCGCGCCCCTTGACCCTTGCGTCCCCGCCCCGCATAGGTGCCGCCTCGGCCGGAGTTGCCCCGAGCCACCCGCCGGCGACGGCGATTGGCGCCCGCCGCCGGCCTGAGGTCGTGTAGCTTCATTCCTCTGCCTCCGTGGGTTCGGCCGTGGCCTTCGTCACTACCACGTCATCCACCGGCCTCACCGTGACCAGATGCTCAACCTTGCTGATCATTCCTCTAATCGGTGCCGTATCGGCATGGGTCATGGAGTCGCCAAGGTGATGGAGCCCCAAGGCGTGCACCGTGTCCTTCTGGCGCTGCGAGTAGCCTATGGCGCTCTTCGTGTACACGACCTCGATCAGTCCACTAGTCATCAGTCTTGCTCCAGAAAGGCATGACTTGCTCCAGGGGCAAACCACGCCGCTTTGCCTCATCCTCCGGCCGTTTCAGGGCTTGAAGCGCCTCCATGGTGGCCAAAGTGACGTTGAGGATATTGTTGCTCCCATGGTTCTTGGTCAGTATATCCCGAATACCCGCTGCCTCGAGTACCGCCCGCACTCCGCGGCCTGCAATCACCCCAGTGCCAGGGGACGCCGGCCGAAGCATCACCGATGCAGCACTGCGCCGGATAGTTATCTCGTGGGGTATTGTGCCGTCGACCATGGGCACCCGGATCATTCCCTTCTTTGCTCGCTCGATGCCTTTGCGAATAGCCTCTGGCACCTCATTCGCCTTGCCCACGGCCACACCTACCCGTCCCTTGTTGTCGCCAACCACAACAACGATGCGGAAACCAAAGCGTCGTCCGCCCTTCAACACCTTGGATGTGCGGCCGATGTCCACGATGCGCTCGTCAAATTCCGGCGCCCTGCGATCCCGACCGCCTCGCCGTCGTCCCCTTCGTCGCATAGCCATTGTGCGCTCCTAGAACTTAAGACCGGCCTCGCGGGCCGACCCGGCGAGGGCCGCTACGCGGCCATGATACGCAAAACCGCCCCGATCGAAGACCACAGCGTCCACCCCGGCCGACCTCGCGCGCTCGGCCACGACGCGGCCCACCACCGCTGCCTGATCCCGCCGCGACTTCCCCTTGAGCTCATCCGCAAGGTCAGGATCCAAAGTCGATGCCGCCACAAGGGTTCGCCCAGATCGATCGTCAATGATCTGAACATAAATGTTCTTCAGGCTACGAAACACGGCCAGCCGTGGCCTGGAGGCGGTGCCGGAAACGCGGCGCCTAACGCGGCGATGCCGCCGAAGTCGTGCGCTCCGTCTCCTGTCTGCCACACGGGAGCTCATATGCTACACCCCAACCTTTCCGGCTTTGCCGGCCTTGCGACGTACGTACTCGCCTCGATAGCGTACACCTTTGCCCTTATACGGCTCCGGCGGTCGAGCATCCCGGATGCGCACCGCTGCCTGTCCCACCTTCTCCTTGTCAATGCCCCTAACAATTATCCGCTTGCCCCGATCTTCAACGCCATACTCGATGCCTTCCACTTCCTCGAAACGCACCGGATGAGAAAAACCGAGCTGCATCACGAGGGCCTTGCCATCGAGCTCCCCCCGATATCCAGTGCCCTCCACCATCAGTTGGCGCTCAAATCCCTCTGTGACGCCAACGACCATGTTGTTGAGAAGAGACCGAGTGAGCCCATGTAACGCCCGGTGTTGCTGCAGGTCGCTTGGACGCCGCACCAACAGCACCCCGGCCTCCTGGGCAATGCTCATGTCCGGATGGAATGTCCTCTCGAGCACACCCTTGGGTCCTGTCACCTTGACGCGAGGGCCAGCCACCGCGACCTTGACACCGTCGGGAACCGGAATCGGCATCTTTCCAATGCGTGACATTCGTTTACCCTACCACACGTAACACAGGATCTCGCCGCCCACGTTCTCCCGGCGAGCCTGCTTGTCGGTCATGACGCCCTTCGACGTCGTGAGAATTGCAATGCCGATGCCAGACAGCACCCATGGAATGCCCTTCCGCTTGGTGTAGACCCGACGTCCGGGCTTACTGACGCGCCGTAGCTGCGTGATCACTGGCTCGGACTCGTTCCTATACCGCAGTCGGACCCGGAGGGTAGGCACCACACCGGCACCATCTCTCCGAACTTCGTAGTCGTCGATGTACCCTTCGTTCTTCAGGACGCCAGCAATCGCCGCCTTCATGTTCGACGCGGGCATCACGACGTGCCTGTGCCGCCTCTCATTCGCGTTTCGAATGCGAGTCAGCATATCTGCTATGGGATCGGACATGCTCATCAGAGATTTGCTCCGTCAATCCGCGCTACGCTCAAGTCGGCGGCTCTACCAGCTCGACTTGACGACGCCGGGGATCTTACCTTCGAGGGCCAACTTGCGAAAGCAAATCCTACACAAACGAAACTTCCGCATGTACGCCCGTGGTCGCCCGCACCGAAAGCAACGACTCCGCACCCGAGTGGGGTACTTGCGGCGCTGCTCGCGAACGATCATTGACTTCTTTGCCATTCTAGGCTCCTTCGTGTCATCAACGTCAGGTCCGCTTGAAGGGCATTCCCATCAGCTCCAACAAGCGGCGAGCCTCCTCGTCCGTGTCGGCCGACGTCACTATAGTGACTTCGAAGCCGCGCACTTGATCAATGTCGTCGAAATTAATCTCCGGGAACGTAAGCTGCTCTCGCACTCCTGTAGTGTAATTGCCGCGGCCATCGAAGGCGTTTGGCGAGATTCCCCGGAAGTCCCGGGTCCGCGGCAGAGCCACGCTCACGAATCGCTCCAGGAAGGCGTACATGCGGCGACCGCGAAGAGTGACCTTAACTCCGATCTGATTCCC
This sequence comes from uncultured Anaerolineales bacterium, assembly GCA_964642035.1. Lineage (GTDB taxonomy): Bacteria > Chloroflexota > Anaerolineae > Epilineales > Epilineaceae > CAZXNP01. The sequence continues at coordinate 9,231 of CAZXNP010000010.1, forward strand.
CTCCCGCAACTTGAAATTGGCAACGCTCTTGCGGGCCCGAGTCACCACTGGCCGCTGACCCGTGATGGTGGCCATGTCCCGCGTGGCAAACTCGAGCGCCTTTGGGTTCGCCAATGCCTCCCCCATGCCCACGTTCAATACGATCTTGGTGACCATTGGCACTGCCATGGGCGACGTGTATGAAAATTCCTTCAAGAGCGCGGGAACGATCTCATCCCTGTAGCGCTGTTCTAGCCCCATCTCGTACTCCTTGTGCCCCTAGGAGCCTGGCCGAGAACCCCTTTGTGCACCGGGGGTCGGGCTGCGCGGCCCTGGCAAGGACCAAGGCGGGAGGCGTACCGCCAGAGGCACGTGCCCGCCGCACGGACGCTGTCCAGGCCCGATGCAGCCCGGTCCGAATGCCTAAGGGGCTTGTCGGCCGGGTTTCTAGAAACCAGCTGGCATCGGCGACGTACCATCAGTCAATGACCCCGTCGCAAGAGCGACACACCCGGGTCTTGCGGCCGTCAGACTCAACGCGCACCCCAACCCTCACGGGCCGGTCGCACGCCTGGCACACCAGCGCCACATTAGAAGCGTGAATCGGAGCCTCAAACTCAATGATACCAGTCTGCGTCTGGACTCCAGGCACTCGCTTCTGATGCTTCTTCCTCACGTTAACTCCATGAATCATGATCCGATCCCGTCGCGGGTACACGGCCTTGACTTCGCCGCGAATGCCACGGTCGGCGCCCCGAATAACCTCCACTAAGTCACCTGTTCTTATTCTTTGCATTCCCAATCTCCTCGCCGCACTGAGACAAAGCCCACTTCGGTCACAGCACCTCCGGCGACAGGCTGACGATCTTCATGAAGCCCCTCTCCCGGAGCTCGCGGGCCACGGGACCAAAAATGCGAGTGCCCCTCGGATTCAAGTCGCGGTCGATGATCACTGCCGCATTCTCGTCAAACTTGATGTAGCTGCCGTCAGCTCGACCGTGTTCCCTCTTAGTGCGTACAATCACCGCCCTGACGACCTCGCCCTTCTTCACTGTTCCATGGGGCGCAGCCTGCTTCACGCTACACACCACGACGTCCCCAATGCCAGCATACCGGCGCCTAGAGCCCCCCAAAACCTTGATGCACATCAGCTCCTTGGCCCCCGTGTTGTCCGCGGCCCGCATGCGAGTCTGCTGCTGGATCATTCGTCGCTGCCCCTGCTGATGAAGTCGACGATCCGCCAGTGCTTGGTTCGACTCACGGGGCGGCACTCCTCCACAACGACACGGTCGCCCACCTGTGCCTCATTGGCCTCATCATGAACGTGGTAGCGCTTGTGGCTGCGAACCACTTTGCGATACAGCCGATGCATATGAATGCGCTCCACGATCACAACGGCTGTCTTGTTCATTTGATGACTCAGGACCGTACCTTCTAATCTGCGACGGGGCATGAGTTTACTCCTCCAACGCCTGGTTGGACGCCTCGTAGGCGGCCCAGATGTCCCTCTCTCGCCTTATGGTGAGTAGGCGGGCGATGTCGCGCTTCACTCGTCCGATCAGGTTCGACTCAGCCAGGCGCCCAGTGGCCCCTTGGAACCTCAGGTTGAAGAGCTCCGCCCGGGCTGACTCCAACTCCTTAGCGAGATCTTCATCGCTCAAGGCGCGAATCTCCTCAGCCTGCACGTTGTCCTCCCAAACTGAAATCATCGCGGCAAACGAACTGGGTGGCCACCGGCATCTTGTGGGCCGCGAGGCGAAAAGCCTCCCGGGCAAGCTCTTCGCTTACGCCGCGTATCTCGTATATGATCTGCCCCGGTTTCACGACGGCGACCCACTGCTCAACGGCGCCCTTTCCAGAGCCCATACGCGTCTCCGCGGCCTTCTGAGTTACTGGCTTATCCGGGTACACCCGGATCCACAACTTGCCGCCGCGCTTCACGTAGCGGGTTATGGCCCGCCGGCCGGCCTCGATCTGCCGACTCGTCATCCAGACACGGTCAGTGCTCTGGAGCCCGTAGTCGCCGAACTCGACGCGGTTGCCACGAGTAGCTGAGCCCTTCATTCGACCCCTGAATTGCTTTCTGTACTTGGTTCGCTTAGGCATCAACATAGTGGTACCTCCGTGTGGTCCCGAGGGCTCCCGGGCCGCGACCTCAACCGGTGAAGTCTTCCTCGCCCACGCGTAGGGCCTCCTCCCCAGGAAGTACCTCACCGTGGTACACCCAGACCTTGACGCCGATCCGGCCGAAGGTCGTGAGAGCCTCGTGCTGCGCGTAGTCGATATCGGCCCGCAGCGTCTGCCGCGGTACTCGGCCCAGAATCACTTGCTGGCGCCGGGCCATTTCGGCCCCTGATAGGCGGCCAGCCACAACGATCTTCACCCCCTCAGCCCCGGAGCGCATCGCGCGATAGGCGGCCTGCTTCATGGCCCGCCGGTAGCTGATGCGCCGCTCGAGCTGGCCGGCTATTGACTGGGCGATCACGGCGGCGTTAGTGTCAACGTGCGGAATCTCCACTACGTCCACCCGTGGCGTCTTGCCGGTGAGGTCCCGCAGTCTGTCCCGTAGCGCGTTCACGTTCACTCCTTTGCGGCCGATGATGATTCCAGGTCGCGCCGTGTGAATCGTCAGGTTCACCTGCCTCGGGAAGCGCTCAATGACGATCTCGCTGATGCCGGCGTGACCTAGCTGGCCGCGAACCATCTCCCGGATGGCTATGTCTTCCGTCAACAACTCGCCGTACTCTTCGCCCTCTGCAAACCAACGGGCCCGCCAGGGCTTGATGATCCCCAGCCGAAAACCGTACGGGTGCACCTTTCGTCCCATTATTATGGCCTTTCCTAGCCGTCGTCCGACGCATCTTGGCGCTCCGCCACCAGGGCCTCGAGGTCCTCGTCGATGACGGGGGATACCTCCCGGAGTGCCACCGAGATATGACACGACCGCTTCTTGAGGGGCTTCCATCGTCCCCGGGCACCGAAGCGTCCCCGCTTGCCCGTTGGGCCGGCATCGGCCTTCACCTCAGCCACGAAGAGCTCCTCCTCCGCCAGGCCGTAGGTCTCCCGAGCGTTGGCCACGGCGCTACGAATCACCTTCCCGAGGGGCCCAGATGCAGCCCGCGGGCTGAATCGGAGGATCGCCAAGGCCTCCTCCACAGGCTTGCCGCGAATCAAGTCCAGCAGCAGACGCACCTTTCGGGGAGCCATTGGGATGTAGCGCGCGTTGGCTCGTATCGAGAATCCCATTGCTGTCCTCCGTGGCCAAAGGTAACACCGGGCGAAGGCGCCCATGGCGGGCGCCTCGAACGCCTAGTGCAACCGCGTGGCCTTCTCCCTGTAGCTGTGGCCGCGAAACGTGCGGGTCGGGGCGAACTCCCCGAGCTTGTGACCGACCATGTTCTCCGTGACGTACACCGGCACGTGGTGGCGGCCGTTGTGTACAGCCACGGTGTGGCCCACCATCTGGGGGAACACAGTGCTAGCCCGAGACCATGTCTTCACGACACGCTTCTCTCCGGAGTTATTCATTGCCTCGATCCGTTTGAGCAGCTTTGGGTCGCAATACGGCCCCTTCTTCAGTGAACGCGACATTCTTGAACCTGCCTTCTAGCGCCGCTTAGACCGACGACGGCGAACGATGAACCTGTCGGTTCGCTTGTTGTTGCGGGTCCGGTAGCCCAAGGTCGGCTTGCCCCACGGGGTCTTCGGCCCGGGCAGCCCGATCGGGGCTTTCCCCTCCCCACCACCGTGGGGATGGCTAGCCGGATCCATGGCCGAGCCCCGAACCTTGGGCCGTCGCCCCAGCCACCGAGAACGGCCAGCCTTTCCGAGATTGATGTTGCCGTGATCGACGTTGCCCACCTGGCCGACGGTGGCCAGATTGCCCATGCGCACCAAGCGCACTTCTCCGGAGGGAAGCCGGATGTGGGCGTAGTCGCCTTCCTTGGCCAGCAACTGAGCCGACGTCCCGGCGGCCCGGACTAGCTGCCCACCGCGGCCTTGGTACAACTCGATGTTGTGAATCATTGTGCCGAGGGGAATGGATTTGATGGGCAGAGCGTTGCCTACCCGGATTTCTGCCTCGGGGCCACTCATGAGCGCATCGCCGACCCGCAGACCAAGGGGGGCAACGATGTAGCGCTTCTCGCCGTCAACGTAGACGATCAGGGCAATGCGAGCCGATCGATTGGGGTCGTACTCGATGGAGTCCACGCGGCCAGGCACTCCGGCCTTGTCACGCTTGAAGTCTATAATTCTGTAGCGACGTTTGTGGCCACCGCCGCGGCGTCGCACGGACACCCGGCCACGACTGCGGCCCGCCGTCTTCTTCAGGGGTCGCAGCAAGGAGCCTTCCGGCTTCGACCGGGTGATTTCCTCGAAGGTGTGACCCGTCATCCCCCTCCGACCGGCGGACGTCGGCTTGTAGATCTTGACAGCCATGGTGTTCCCCTACTCCATCACGTCGATGCGGTCGCCCGCGGCGAGGGTGACGACAGCCTTTTTCCACCGGGGCGTCCTGGTCACATGGCGGCCCCAGCGCCGGGTCTTGCCGCGCAACACCATCGTGCGCACCTTCACGACGCTCACATCGAAGAGAGACTGCACGGCCTCGCGCACTTCGCGCTTGTTGGCCCGAGGATCGACCTCGAACACGTACTGATTCACGGCCTCAGTGAGCCCGTCGGTCTTCTCGGTGATGATCGGCCGGCGCAAAACCGCGTGTCTATCCATCGACATCCTCCCTCGGAGTCAGGCCACCGAGGTGCTCCTCGAGACCGGCCAACACTCCTTCCTCTATCAGGAGACGGTCACACCACAATACGTCCCGCACGTTGACGTAACCCGTCGTCACCCACCGGACCCCCGGCAGGTTGCGAATCGATCGCTGGGCGTTCTCATTTCGGGCACCCAACACGAACAGGGTAGCGCGCCCCCCTACGGCCCCCACGAGGCCCTCCATCGCCCTTGTCCGCGGCGTATCCATGTCGAGGGCCTGCACAATCGCCACCGCGTCGGCAGCGGCCTTGGCCGACAACGCCGACACCACGGCCAACCGACGCATCTTGCGCGGCATCTTCTTGGCGTAGGACCTCGGCCGCGGACCGTGGGAGACACCGCCGCCTACGAATATCGGAGCTGCCCGAGAGCCGTGGCGCGCTCGCCCAGTGCCCTTTTGGCGGTACCACTTGGACTTCGTCCTGGCGACCTCGGACCTCGTCTGGGTCTTGTGGGTCCCAGCCCTGGCATTGGACTGCTGCCGAACAAAGGCTTGGTGCATCACCGGCACGTTGGGCTCCACGCCGAAAACCGCCAGAGAGAGTTCGACGTCGCCCACCCTCTCGCCCTCGACACTGTACACAGGCGCTTTCATCATGTGCCCCCTAGACCCCGCGCACCAACACCAGGCTGCCCCGAGGGCCAGGAACGGCCCCCCGGATGGCGAGAAGGTTGCGCTCGGCATCCACTACTACTACCTTGAGATTCCGCACCGTGACCTTGTCGCCGCCCATCCGACCTGCCATTTTATGGCCTTTGAATGTGCGTCCCGGAGTCGTACCAGCCCCAACGGCGCCAGGGGCCCGGTGCCTGTCAGACTGGCCGTGGGTCTTGCGCTGACGCCGAAATCCGTGGCGCTTGATGGGACCCTGCCAGCCGAGGCCGCGGCTGGTGCCCGTGATGTTCACCTTATCACCGGGTTCGAACACGCTAGCGGCCAACGTCGTGCCAAGCTCCGGGTGCTCATCGGCATTTGCCAGCCGGACCTCCCGCAGCCGCCGCAGGGCCGGAGCGCCAGACTTCCGCAGATGGCCCAGCTCGGCCTTGGTCAGACGCTCCGGGGCCACATCGTCGATTCCCAGCTGCACGGCCGAGTAGCCATCAACTGCGGCAGTCTTCACCTGAGTCACGACGCACGGACCCGCCTCGATCACCGTAACCCCGACGGATTCGCCACGGTCATCGAAGACCCGAGTCATGCCTCGCTTGTATCCTAGAAGCGCCTTCATGGAATCGCTCCTGCAGCGTCACAAGCGGCCTGGTGGCCTCCCGGCGACGCCGTGGTCGAAGCCCAGCGCGTGTCCCCTGACACTAGCTTGACTTGATCTCTATGTTCACACCGGCGGGCAAGTTAAGCCGGGTGAGGGAATCGAGGGTCTTGCCGCTCGGCTCGATTATGTCGATCAGGCGCTTGTGGGTCCTGATCTCGAACTGTTCGCGGGAGTCTTTGTCGATAAACGGCGACCGCGTGACAGTGTATTTTTCGATCCGCGTAGGCAGCGGCACGGGGCCCACACACTGGGCACCTGTTCGCTCGGCCTCTTCCACGATCTTCTTGGCAGATTGATCCAGCACCCGATGGTCGTACGCCTTCAGTCGAATCCGTATCTTCTGCCGCGTTTGTTGACGCGCCATGCGCTTCCCTCGCTTCGGGTACCTACTCGTGGATCGCGGTGATGACGCCGGCGCCGACGGTGCGGCCCCCCTCGCG
>CAZXNP010000011.1:0-14696 GCA_964642035.1 uncultured Anaerolineales bacterium
CGTTTGCTGATCCATGCGGGCGGCGCGATAGCGCTGCGCCCTGATGCGCGACTGGGAGTTCTGCATGTTGGGGACCCGCAGGTGGGGGGCGACCCCCACCGGCAGGGTGTGGACCCCAACCACGTTCTCCACGAGAAGGTCGGCATCCCTGGGCTCCAGGCTGGTGGCCAGGGCCGCCATGTCTGCCTCGTTCAAGTGGGCCCATTCGGCCACCAAATCGCGACGTTGCTGGTGATCGAGGCGATAGAACCCCGAGAGCCGGCTCGACCGTTCCGCCACAGCCTTCAGCAGACTACTGCGCGCCATCCCGCACCTCGTGGAGAGCCGCCGCGGGGCCAGGTTTTGCCCCACGCCGGCGCCATCATAGGTCCGGGCAACTGCCAAAACCTATCAGCTTGAGGCTAGGGGGCCGGTCCCCTAGGGTGCCGGCGGCAATCGACTTTGGCGGTTGCCGTTAGAGGCAACGGCTACGGGGCGATGTCCCTCAGGAGCGGGAACTCTCGGCCGCGGCTGCGCCCGTTCGCCAAGCGTACGGCGTAGAGGTCGTATTCTCCCGTGCGGTTGTCGGAGAACACCACCAGACCACCGCTGGCGGTGGCAGGCCACGCCTGGTCGGCCGCCGGCACGAGGATGCCCTGGGGGCGGCCTCGAATGCGACCGTTGTCGTACACTTGGGCGCCGCGAATGTCGAGGCCGGTGGCGGCGTCGAACACGTTCCACACGAGCTGGCCCGAGCCGAAATTCGGATTCGTGTCGTCGCTGTCAGTGCCCGCGAGGCGGTACTGCTTGCCGTCCGGCAGGCCGTTGCGGTTCAGCCTCACGCCGAAGATATCGGTGTCGCCGTTCCGGTCGTCGACCCAGCCAACGACGCTGCCGTTCGTCGTGGGATCCGAGGCGTTCGATGCAGCCTGCACCAGGGGGTAAGGTTTGCCATTGGGAATCCCATTGGCCCGAAGCCGCAGGGCCCATACCTCGTCGATGTCCCTGGCATTGTCGTCAAAGACGACGACGTAGTCGCCGTCGGCCTCGAACCGGCCCGCGGCGGCCTTCAATGCCACGTCCGGATGCTGCTGGTCGCCAGGGCCGCCGGCGATGATCCGCGGCTTGCCCATGGAGTAGCCCGCCGCCGACAAGCGTACGCCGTAGATATCCCAGCCCGTGATCTCGTCTGTCAGCTGCGCGAACACGAGGAGGTACTCCTCGCGCTGGGGATTGTAGACGAGGTCAGGGTGAGCCCGGGGACCCGCCTTAGGAATTCGGCGGTTGAAGGCGCTGTTGTCCCGGACAACCTCGAAGCCGCCCCGATCGGGACCGCCCTGGGGCAGACCGTTGCGAAACAGGCGCTTGGCGTAGATGTTCGGCCCAGCGCCCCTGTCCTCCACCCACACGAGGAGGTAATCGCGACGCTGCGGGTGGCTGTTGTAGGCGATGCCCGGCGTCACTTGCTCGAAGGTGGGCCGCTGGGCATGAACGGCCCCGGCCGGCGCCGACGCCAACGCAGCTGCACCCAGAAGGAGGGCGAGAAGAATGATGGCTGATCTTTTCATCCGGACCTCCGGATTGTGACGCGCGCAGAGGGGAGGCTGTCAGCGGACTGCCGCAGCAGTGTTACCGCTGGAGTTGCCACCTGGGTTAGATCTTACGCCAGAGGCCGTGTTATGGAAAGCCCGGGTCGGCCTGAGCCGGGCGCGGCAATCGGCATGTGGCCCCGGCCCGGGCCACTTGTCCGGGGAGCTCGATGCCGAGGATGTCCTCGGCTTCCCGGGCAACGGCTATCAGGCCGTCGAGGTCCACGCCGGTGGCAATGCCCATCTCGTGAACCATGTTGACCATGTCTTCCGTGGCCACATTGCCCGTGGCACCGGGAGCATAGGGGCAGCCCCCCATGCCGCCAACGGAGCCGTCAAATACCGCCACCCCGGCTTGGAGAGCCGCCAGCAGGTTGGCGGCGCCGCTGCCTCGAGTGTTATGAAGATGCACGGCCAGGGGCATGTCCGGCAGCTCCGACGCCAGGGTGGTGAACAGGGCGTGGACCTGCCGCGGGTTGGCCATGCCCGTGGTGTCCCCGAGGCAAATCTCCTCGGCGCCTGCGTCCCGGCCGCGACGGGCCAGCCTTACCACCTGCCCCGGCTCGACGAAGCCCTCGTAGGGGCAGCCGAAGGCAGTCGAGACGGTCACCCGCAAGGGCACCTTGGCGCTCCGGGCCAGCCGGGCGCTGGCGTCCAGCTCCTTCAAGGTGGCCGCCACGCTGGCGTTCAGGTTGGCGCGATTGTGGGACTCGCTGGCGGATACCACGAAGTTGAGCATGTCCGGGTTGCAGCCCAGGGCGCGCTCTGTGCCGAAGCGGTTGGGTACGAGGTACATTAGCCGGGAGCCATCGCGCCGGGCAGCCGCTGCCACGTCCTCCGCGTCACGCATCTGAGGCACTGCTGCCGGATGCACGAAGGATGTCACCTCGACGCGGTCGAAACCGAGGCCAAGGAGCCGGTTCACCAGTCGAATCTTGATATCGGTGGCCACGAAGGCGTCGAGATTCTGGAATCCGTCTCGAGGGCCTACCTCGACGACGCGCGCCTGGGGTGGCAGGCGGCTCCAGATGCCGTCGCCGGTGTCTTGGCTCATGGTTTGTCTCTGGTGTGGGCTTATTAGGCGTCGGTGGCTGGGTTGCCGTCGGGTTCGAAATCGACAAGGGGAATCCCCGGGTGCACCGCTTCCCCTTCCCGACAAAGAATAGCACGCACAACGCCCGGCTGGCCCGCGATGACCGGCAGCACCATCTTCATCGACTCGAGGAGGATCAGCCTCTTACCTTCTGCCACCCGCTCGCCTTCCGTCACCAGAATCTCACGGACAACCGCCGGGATCGCGCTGGCGAGGGAAAGGTCCCCCGCCGGCCCCTGGACGGACCGCCCGGTAGCCCGCCGGTAGGAGAGGGTACGGCCATTGACCCACACGTGCCGCGCCCCGGGCCCGGTGGGCGCCCGGGCACCGATGATGTGGATGCGCCGGCCTTGGTGCTCCAGCACCACGCCCGCCGCCGTGGCGGAGACGACCACGGCTTCCAGCTCCCTGGTCTCAGGGCCGTCGAGGCACACGCGCAATTTGTCCCCTTGGCGCACCACGGTGATGTCGCGTTCGGCCTGGCCGGCGCATAGATGAATCTTCATCGCACGTTGCGCCAGGCATCGGCCACCGCCCACGGGCCCTGGGGGGCGGCACCTGGGCCATGGGCGCCCGACAGGGGAGCTCGACGGAGGGCCTCGTAAGCCGCCGCCGCCAGCCATTCGTCGTCCCTGGCGGGCCCAGGTGCTACCCATCCGGCCATGTGCTCCTCCACGAAGCGAGTGTGGGTATCGCCCGCTTGAAATGCTGGATGAGCCACGATGTCTTGAAGAAATGCGAGATTCGTGGTCACGCCAAGAACAACGGTCTCCGCGAGGGCGCGGGTCAGGCGCCGCAGGGCCTGGGGTCGATCGGTGCCGTGGGCTACTACCTTGGCGATCATGGGGTCGAATTGGGCGGCTACTTGGTCGCCGGCGATCAGGGCATCGTCGCAGCGGATGCCCGGGCCCGCAGGGGCACGGTAGTGCTGTAGGCGCCCGGAGGACGGCAGGAACCCGGCAGCGGGGTCTTCGGCGTAGATGCGAGCCTCCACGGCGTGGCCGCAGCTGGGAGCGGTGCCCTGGTCCAGGGTCAGGGCTTCGCCGCGGGCCACCCGGATCTGCCAGGCCGCCAGGTCGACGCCGGTGATCGCCTCGGTCACCGGATGCTCCACCTGGAGGCGAGTGTTGACCTCAAGGAAGAAGAAGTCGTCTTCGCGATCGACCAGGAACTCCACGGTGCCGGCACTCTCGTACTCGGCCTCCCGGGCCAGGGCCAGCGCCGCGGAGGCGATGCGCTGCCGCAGCTTCGGGGCGATCCCCGGGGCGGGGGCCTCCTCGATGATCTTCTGGTGCCGGCGCTGGATGGAGCACTCCCGCTCTCCAAGGTGCACGATATGGCCGCGACCATCGCCCAAGATCTGGACCTCGACGTGGCGAGCCCACGGGAAGTAGCGCTCCACCAGCAGCCGGTCATCGCCGAAGGCCGAGGTCGCCTCGGTCCTGGCCGCCGCCACGGCCGCAGCCAGGTCGCCGGCCGCGGTGACTATCCGCATGCCCCGACCCCCGCCGCCGGCGCTGGCCTTGACCAGGACGGGGTAGCCGAGATCGTCCACGGCCCCTTGAACCTCGGCCTCCGTCTTGCCGCCGCAGTCCACCCCCGGCATCGTCGGCACCCCCGATCTGGCGGCGATCTCCTTGGCGGCCACCTTCGAACCTAGCCGCCGCATGACCCCCGGCGGGGGGCCCACGAACACGATCCCGGCATCGGCGCAGGCGGCGGCAAAATCGGCGTTTTCGGCCAGGTAGCCGTAGCCCGGATGAATTGCGTCGGCCCCGGCCGCCCTGGCCGCGGCCAGAACCTTCTCGGCGTCCAAGAAGGTCTCGGCGGCGGAGTCGCCGTCCAGTACCTGCACCTCGTCGGCATCGCCGATCCAGGCCGCATCGCCGTCGGCGCCGGTGGCAACCGCCACGGCATCAATCCCTAGATCGTGACATGCCCGGAAGAGGCGCCTCGCAATCTCGCCGCGGTTAGCGACAAGGAGCTTGTGCATCAGCCGTCCTGCCTCGGCGGCGGCCGCCAGTAGGGTGGGCGCCTGTCGAAAAACGCGGCAATGCCCTCTTGGCCTTCGGCCGCCGTACGCCGGTCTGCAATTGCCTCCGCGGTATAGTCCCGCGCCCCCGCTGGCTCCCGGAGGACCCGGCGGATGAGGGCCTTCACGGCCGCTTGGGCCCCAGGGGCTCCTTCCAATAGGGCGGCCACCCGTTCGGCCACGGCCTGGTCCAATTCGGCTTCGGGGACCACTGCCGCCACGAGGCCGACGGCCCGGGCCCGATCGGCTCCGAAGGTCTCCCCGGTGAGGAAGAGCTCCGCGGCGGCGGCCAGGCCAATTCGGGGCAGGACGAAGGGCGAGATCACCGCCGGGATCAGGCCCAGGCGGACTTCGCTGAAGGCGAAGCGCGTGGCATCCGCGGCAACGGCAATGTCCGCCGCGGCCACCAGGCCGGCCCCGCCACCCATGGCTGCGCCGTGGACCCGGGCTACCACGGGCAGGGGGCATCCGCCCACGGCGGCCAGGGCGTCGGCCAGCCTCAAAGCGGAGGCGACGTTGTCGTCGCGGCTCGAGGCGGCCGCGGCCCGCATGGACTCGAGGTCGGCGCCGGCGCAAAACACCGGCCCCGCCCCGGACAACACCACCACCCTGACGCCGGGACGCTCGGCGGCGGAGGCAAAGACCGCCGCCAGCTCGTCCACCATGGCGTCGTTGATGGCGTTCCGCCGCTGGGGCCGGTGCAGCACGACGTTGAGCACTGGGCCGTCCAATTCGACGCCCAGGGTGATGTAGGATTCCACGGTTTACATCCTGAAGATGCCGTAGCGGGCATCCGGGGGCGCCGGCGGGGCGTTCTGAGTGATGGACAGGGCCAGGCCGAGGACTCGGGGGGTGTCCGCCGGGTCGATGATGCCGTCGTCCCAGAGGCGGGCTGTGGCGTAGTAGGCGTTGCCCTCGGCCTCGTACTTCTCCCGGAGGTGGTTCTTGAAAGCCTCCTCCTCCTCCGGGGGCAGCGGCCGGCGCCCTTCCTGATTCACTGTCCACAGCACCGTTGCCGCCTGCTCGCCCCCCATGACGCTGATGCGGGAATTGGGCCAGCTGAAGAGAAACCGCGGGTCGTAGCCTCGGCCCGACATGGCGTAGTTGCCGGCGCCGTGGGAGGCGCCGATGAGGAGCGTGATCCGGGGCACGGGGGCGGTGGAAACGGCGGTCACCATCTTGGCTCCGTCCTTGGCGATGCCCGCGTTCTCATAGTCGCGGCCCACCATGAAGCCCGCGATGTTCTGCAGGAACACAAGGGGAATCCGCCGCTGGCCGCAGAGCTGGATGAAGTGGGTCGCCTTGAGGGCTGACTCGCCGAATAGAAGGCCGTTGTTGGCCACCAGGCCGGCGGGCATGCCGGCCACATGGGCGAAGCCGCACACGATAGTGGGGGCGTACCGGGCCTTGAACTCGTCGAATCGAGAGCCGTCCACCAGGCGGGCGATCACTTCATGGACGTCGTAGGCGACTTGGGGGTCGGCTGGGATCACACCGTACAACTCGGCGGGGTCGTAGGCCGGCGGCTCCGGTGTGGTGGCCTGGAGCCACCCGGCCTTGGGCCGGTTCAGGTTCTCCATGACCTGGCGCACCAGTTCCAGGGCGTGGGCCTCCCCCTCGGCGTAGTGGTCGGCCACCCCAGACAGCCGGGTGTGGACATCGGCGCCCCCAAGTTCCTCGGCTGTCACCCGGGCCCCGGTGGCGGCATATACGAGGGGAGGACCGCCGAGGAAAATGGTGCCGGCGCCGGCCACGATGATGGCCTCGTCACTCATGGCCGGCACGTATGCCCCCCCGGCGGTGCAGCTGCCCAGGACGGCGCTGATTTGGGGCACTCCGGCGGCGCTCAGGCGGGCGATGTTGTAGAAGATGCGGCCGAAATGGAAGCGGCCCGGGAAGACTTCGTCTTGGAGGCGCAAGTAAGCACCCCCGGAGTCCACCAGGTAGATGCACGGCAGCCGATTCTCAGCCGCCACCGTTTGGGCCCTCAGGTGCTTGCGCACCGTGAGGGGGAAGTAGGTTCCCCCCTTCACCGTGGGGTCGTTGGCCACGATCATCGTTTCCTGGCCATGGATTCGACCCACGCCGGTCACGATCCCCGCCCCGGGGGCCTGATCGTCGTACATGCCCCAGGCGGCCAGGGGCGAGAGCTCCAGAAAGGGGCTGTCCGGGTCGAGGATGGCGGTAATGCGGTCTCTCACCGGCATCTTGCCCCGCTCGGCCAAGAGCTGCAGGCTCCGGGGGCTGCGATCCTCCACCGCCGCCCGCTGCCGGGCATGCAGCTCGTCGGCCAAGGCCCGGTGGTGGGCCGTGTTGGCGCGGAACTCGTCGCTCCGGGGGTCGATGTGGCTTTTCAGTACAGGCATAGGCGGCCGTTGAGGGGTGGAGGCGGCGGGATTCTATCGCCCAGGTCGGCCCCTCGGCAAGGCAGCCCCGGCCCGAGGAGGGCTCTCCGGGTCGGCCTCCATGGCCGCCAGCTGGTGAGCCAGGGCCTCGATGGCCACCCGCTGCTTGCGGTAGAGATCGGACTCGCTCATCGCCAGGCGGCCGGCAATGTCCCGCACCCGGAGGCCCTTCACGAACTTGAGCTCCAGGATGTTGTACGCCAGCCACTCGTAGGCGGTCATGCTGCGCTCGCCCTCTGGCCTCAGGCGCTCGAGGGCGTCGTCCAGGAGCTGGCGCATGGCCTTGGCCGGATTGCCCTCGGTGGCCGCCAGCGCCCTGCGGGCAATGTTGAGCTTGAGGAGGGGGCTATCGGTGAGCCTCGGTCCGCCCCAGTAGTCGGACAAGGCTTCCTTCACCCAATTCGGGAAGTCCGCCGCGAATATCGGGCTGGCCTCGAGGACGGCAATGGCATTCCCAGGGCCCCCGGGTTCCAGGGCGCCCCGGAGGCGCTGGATCCCTTCTAACTCCGGCTCGAGATCGCGGAGGGCGGCGATGACCCGGCCCTGGACGAGGCGATCCTCCAAGGCCCTCTCCGTGGCCGCCACCAGCTCGTTCACCGCCCTGTGCTCCTCGGGGGCCAGACCGCGTCCCGGGTCGCCGAAGGCCAGCAGTCCCAGGGTGGCGCCTCCCCCCGGGGGCTTCAGAGCCCGGATCCGAAAGGGAGGGATGGTCACGAACCCAGGCGCCGAGACGACGGTGTCGAGGGCGGCGGGGGTGAGGCTGGCCAGGAATTCGGCGGCCCGGGGCGTGGGCCCGGCGTAGGCGTCTACCTCCAGGCGGCCGCGGCGCATGACCACCACGAAGCCCGAGGTTACCCGCAGCCGGTCGCACAGGGCGGTCAGGATGTTCTCCAGCAGCTGCGTCAGGTCGGACTCGGTCAGCCACCGCTCGTCCAGGCGGCGCAACCACATGGCGTCGCCGCCGCCGCGGCCGAAAATGGCCCAGTCCACTAGGGGTTTGGCCGCCGACGTCATGAACCGGAAGGCCACGATGCCCCCTACCAGAGTGAGGGAAACTATCACGTCCCGGGGCAGGCCCAGATGCCCCTCGAGGCGCTCGGGGACGAATTGAGTGAGGAAGATGACCCACACGCCCAGGGTGGGAACCTGGATGAGGAACTTCACCAGCTCCCGCTTGACCATTCGCTCGGGCATGAGGGCGCCTTGAAACGCCACTCCGTAGGCGACCACAACGAGCATCGACGCGGTAACGAGATTGGCTGCTGCCACCAGGGCGCGGAACACCACGGGGGAGAAAGCGACGGCGCCGCCTCCGCCGACGAGATACGGGAAGGTGGACAGTGGGGCCGCGACGCTGACCAGGAGGTAGGTGAGGCGGCGACGCGACCGGACGGTCAATGCCCGCTGCCGTGCGAGCCAGACGTTTCGAACTGCCCAGGCCGTAATGCCGATGTACCCCGCGGCGAACAAGGGGAAGGCCGGGCCGCTGGCGAGGTGGATGGCTCCCGGGCTCCCCACTACTCCCCCCACGATGGCGCGACCCGACACGACGTTGCTAAGGGCCAGAGCCCCCAAGGCGAAGGCAACGCCCACCGCTTTCCGGCGCCGCGGGGACTCGTCACCCGTGGTGACCAAGAGGCGGTCACTGAAATGGAGGTACGCTGGGGCCACGAAGGCGATGCCGAGCCACTCGAACCGGAGCCAGAACGTGGCCGCCGGGTGGTAGGCCGGCAGCTGCGCCGTGGACAGGAACACGTCGCCCACGTACACGACGGTGATGAAGGACAGAACGGCGACGAAGGCCCTGGCCGTGGGATGGCCAACGTTGTGGGCGAAGAGATACGACAACAGGCTGAAGGCGATGAGCACCGTGCCGCTAGCCAGCACGATGTCCATCCTTCTCAGGACCTCGAGGAAGAGCTCCACCGGCTAGCCGGGGCCCGTCACGTGCCCAGGCGGGGCAGGATGGCCGCGGCGGCGTACACCACCGGGGCGGCGAACATCAGGCTGTCGAGGCGGTCGAGGAGGCCGCCGTGGCCCGGGATCAGGTCTCCGGAGTCCTTGACTCCCGCCTGGCGCTTGAGAAATGACTGGGCCAGGTCCCCCAGCGGGGCGGCCAGGGCCACCGCCAGGCCCATGGCAATCAGGAAGGCGGTCGGCGCGCCCCCGAACCCTGCTCCGTCCGGGGCCGCGAGGCGGGCTGAAAGGGAGGGCAGCGCCAAGGCCACGACAACTGTGGCGAGGGCCCCGGCCACGAAGCCCTCCCAGGTCTTCTTGGGGCTCGTGTCCGGGGCTAAGGGCGTTCGCCCGAGGCGCCGGCCGGCCACATAGGCGGCGGAGTCGTTGGCCCACACAAGGCCCAGCAGCGCGGCTGTCCAGGGCAGGCCGCCCGGAGAAAGGCGGAGCTGGGCGGCGTAGCCCAAGAGCAGGCCGGCGTAGGAGGCCACGGCCACCGTCGTGGCCCAGCCCGCCGCCGATCGCTGAGCCGGCGCCCGGCGCAGCTGAAGGGCCAGGGCCGCGACCACGGTCAAGGCAAGCACGTCCCCGGTCGCCAGCCGGATTGCGCCCGCCGCGGCTGCCACGACGCCGCCTGCGGCAATCGAGCCAATGGCCTTCGCCACCGGGTCGCTGGCGGCCTCCGTTAGGCCCAGGGCCTCCCAGGCCGCCCTCGCTGCCAGGGCCGATAGGAACGCGACCCACACGCCTCCGCCAAGCCACACCGCCACCCCCACAATGGGCAACAGCGCCGCGGCGCTGGCAGTGCGAGTCGTCATGAGGGGCCACCAAGGCAGGCCGGGCGCGGCCCACGCCAGGGACTCCTCAGGTCGGGGAGCCGCCGCGATTCGCGGCGGCCGGAGCTCCCTCGGCCACCGCAGGAGCGGCGTCGGTGGCGGTTTGGGCGCCCCTGGGGCGATCGTCATCGGCGGCGTCGGGCACCAGGCCGAATCGCCTCTCTCGGCGCGAATAGCTCTCGAGGGCCAACCGTAGGTCGTCGGCACCGAAATCGGGCCATAGCACCGGGGTGCAGTAGATCTCGGAGTAGGCGGCCTGCCAGAGCAGGAAGTTGCTGAGCCTCATCTCGCCGCTGGTGCGGATGATCAGGTCCGGGTCCCGGAGGTCGCTGGTCTCCAGGTGCCGAGCAATCATGGCCTCGTCGACTTCGTCGGCCGTTGCCCCGGAACGGATGATCGAGCGCACCGCCCGCACGATTTCGGCTCGCGAGCCGTAGTTGAAGGCCACGTTGAGGATCAGGCGACTGTTGCCAGCTGTCCGTTCCACTGCACCGGCGATGGCGGCGGCCAGGTGATCGGGGATGCCATCCAGCCAGCCCACGTGGCGGATTTGAATGCCCGCCTCGTCGAGCTCGTCGAGCTGCCGGTCGATGACCTCCTCGAGAAGGTACATCAGGCCTCTGACTTCGTACGCCGGCCGCTTCCAGTTCTCCGTGGAGAAGGCGTAGATGGTGAGAATCTCCACCTTGAACTGGATGCAGGCCTCGATCGTGCGTCTCAGGGCCTCCGTGCCGGCCCGATGCCCCGACAGTCGCGGGAGTCCCCGCGCTTTGGCCCAGCGACCGTTGCCGTCCATGATGACAGCCACGTGCCGCGGCACGCGCCCGGCGACGGTGGGGGCCTCATTCTTGGCGGCGGCCATCGGGGGCCTCAGTTCTCCCGAATCTCGGCGGCCTTGCGGTCCGAGATCTCGTCGACAAGGCCCACGTGGCGATCAGTCATGGCCTGGCCGTCGTCCCGGGCCCGGTAGAGTTCGTCCTCGGGCAGATCCGCCTTGTCAAGCTCGTGGAGCAGGTCGCGCCGGATGTTGCGCACCTCGACCCGGGCCTCCTCGCATCTCCGGGAGCAGACGCGAATCAGTTCTTCGCGCCTCTCCTCGGTGAGGGTTGGAATCTGGAGCCTGATCAGCTGACCATCGCTTGCCGGCGTCAGCCCCAGATCGCTGGCCAGCAGGGCCTTCTCGATCAGGGACATGGCGCTCGGGTCCCAGGGCCTTATGGTGAGCAGCCGGTGCTCGGGGGCGGCAATCGTGGCCATTTGGTTCAGAGGTGTGAGATTGCCGTAGTAGTCCACCTGGATCCGCTCCACAAGGGCCGGGGATGCGCGCCCCGTGCGTATGCCCCCGAGATCCTCCTCCAGGGCCTGCAGGGCGCGCTTCATTCGCTCTTCGGCTTGGGCCAACATGCTCTTGGTCACGAGGGCACCCCCTTCTCACTATGGGCTGGCTCCGCTTGGGCCCCTCCCCTCGCCGTGCCGGCAGTCGGCGGTGCCTGGGGGCCGTCGTCGCCGTCGACAAGGGTTCCCACGGCTTCCCCCATGACTGCCGCCAGAACGGTGTGGGGGCTCCACAAGTCCAGGACAATGATAGGCATGTGGTTTTCGCGACATAGAGTGATGGCTGTCGAGTCCATGACGCGCACGCCCATCGCCATGGCCTGACCGTACGACAGATGGTCGAATCGGATGGCGCCCTCATCGTGCTCGGGATCGGCGCTGTACACACCATCAACCTTCGTGGCCTTGATCAGCACATCGGCCCCGAGCTCCATGGCCCGCAGGGCGGCGGCCGTGTCGGTGGTGAAGAACGGGTTGCCGGTGCCGGCGCCGATGATCACCACGTAGCCCTTCGCCAGCTGGTGCATCGCTCGGCGGCGGATGTAGGGCTCCGCTACCGCTGTCATCTCAATAGCGGTGTGGACCCGGGCCGGCCTACCGTTGCGCTCCACAGCGTCCTGGAAAGCCAGGGCGTTCATCACCGTGCCCAGCATGCCGATGTGGTCCGCGCTGGCCCGATCCATGCCTGACGCGAGGCCAGTGGAGCCCCGCCACAAGTTGCCCGCGCCGAGAACCACACCGACCTCGACCCCGGATTCGGCTACCTCAATGACTTTCCGCGCCACCCCTTCGACGGCGTCGGGATCGATGCCGTAGCCACTATCGCCGGCCAAGGCCTCGCCGGAGATCTTGAGCAGAACGCGGCGATAAGGCGTGGCCCGCCGGCGCATCTTTTTACCGCTGCCGTCGCCCCGGGCCGCCATCAAGTCAAGACGCCTCCCCGATCTCGAAGCGGGCGAATCGCCTCACCACGATGTTCTCGCCGAGCTCGGCAACGGCCGCCTGGACCAGCTCTCGGACCGAGGTGTCGGCGTCCTTGATGAAGGGCTGGCGAAGCAGGACGACCTGGTCGCGCCACTTGGCCAGCTTGCCCTCGGCAATCTTGGCCAGCAAGTCCTGCGGCTTGCCCTCGTTCGCCATTTGGGCCATGAAGGTGCGGCGCTCGGCCTCCACAATGTCCTCGGGGATATCGTCGTCCCGCACGTACGTAGGGCTGGCGGCCGCCACTTGCATGGCCAGGTCCATGGCCAAGCGCTCAAACTGCTCCGTGCGTGCCACGAAGTCGGTCTCACAGCTCAGCTCGAGGAGGACGCCAATACGTCCCGGGCTGCCGTGAACGTAGGACACCACCCGGCCTTCCGCCGCCCGGCGGCCGGCCTTCTTGGCCGCGGCCGCCAAGCCCTGCTCCCGCAAGGCCTGGATGGCGGCGTCCATGTCGCCGGAATGGGCCTCGAGGGCCTTCTTGGCGTCCAATACGCCAGCGCCGGTGCGGTCCCGCAGCTCGCGCACCTGGTCTACAGAAACTGCCATGGCCTTGAGTGCCTCCTGGTGAGGTTGTCGTGGCCGGGTTACGGCCGTGGCTACGCTGAGGCGGGGGGCGCGTCGCTGTCAGTCCCCGCCGGCACGGCATCGGCCACCGGGGCCGTCGTCTCCTGGTCCGTGACGGGGCGCTCTCCGGTGGTGGGCGCATCGGTGACAGCCGCCTCGGACGAGGTCTCGGCCCCGGTCTCCTCGGGGGCAGTCTCAGGCACATCAGTCCCGACTTTCGCTGACTCCGTCTCCGCCTCGGCTGTCGGGGCCTCCGCCGTCTCAGCCTCCGCCGCGGCTTCCTCCTCAAAGGGATCGAAGACGCGTTGGGAGGTGTCCACGGCTTCCGCCTCGGACGCCGTCATCTCCTCAACAAACGCCGACTCCCGCATCGTCATGCCTTCTTGGACACTGTCGGCCACCTTGTCGGCAATGAGTTTGATGGCCCGGATCGCATCGTCGTTGGCGGGGATCACGAAGTCCACGAGGTCGGGATCGGAGTTGGTGTCGACCATGCCCGCCACCTTGATCCCCAGCTTGTTGGCCTCCGACACCGCGATGGACTCCCGATGGGTGTCAATGATGAAGAGCATGTCGGGAAGGGCTGACATGGCCTTGATGCCCCCAAGGCGCTGGTTGAGCTTTGTGATCTCCCTCTCGAGGAGCAGGGCCTCCTTCTTGGGTAGCATGGCGAACTCGCCCCGATCGCGGCGCGCCTCAAGGTCCAGGAGGTACTTCACGCGCTGCCGCATGGTGTCCCAGTTGGTCAACATGCCACCCAGCCACCGAAAGGTGACGTAGGGCATGTTGACTCGTTCGGCGGCGGTGCGAACCGTCTCGGCCGCTTGCTTCTTCGTGCCAACGAAGAGGACGACTCCACCCTGGGCCACCACGTCGCGCATAGCGTTGCAGGCGCGGTCGAGGGCCGCAACCGTCTGGGCAAGATCGATGATGTGGATGCCGTTGCGCTCAGTGAAGATGTAGCGGCGCATCTTCGGATGCCAGCGACGGGTGTAGTGCCCGAAGTGGACGCCCGCCTCCAGCAGTTCGCGCATCGAGGCAATGCTCATAGGGGATCTCTCCTTCGTTGGATCCTCCGCCCCTGGGACCGGCCAGCGTCGCCGGCACGAAGATGGTTTGGGGCGTGCGTCGTATTTGGGCCCGCGGGGAGCTCGACGCGGCATTATAGGGTGCCGCGGGGCCCGGGGCCAATGGTGGCCGCGACGGTGAACCCCGCCATAGGACTGTCCTGGGAAAGACCGGGGCCCCCACCGCTAAGGGCGGGGGCCCCGAGGCTCTTTCGGCCGGTGATGACTACCCGGCTGCTTGCTTGCCCGAGACTACTGGGCTGACAGGGTGAACTGGAGCTCCCAGTTGTTGAGGGTGCCCTGGTCGGCCCCGAACTGGTCGAACACGTCGAGCTTCCACGAGCCGTTCGTGCCGCCACCCTCGAACTGAATCAGCTGCCCCGGCGGGGCAGTGTCCCAGCTCTGGAACCCAAGGGGCGGGCACACGGTGCCGATGGACACGCCGGCCTCGTCGTCCAGGATGGCCTCGATGTTGTTGGAGGCCCCGCAGATCGAGTTGAACAGCCCTACGTCCGGGATGTCCGGGCTGGACAGGTCCACTACCAGGTCGCCGTCGAAGGTGTGGGTGATGTCGATCAAGACGTTCACGTCCTCGACCACACACTGGGTCGGAATGGCGGTGGTGTTAATGTCGGTGATGCTCGACGTCGTCTGGTTGTCCTGGATCGGCTGCGGGCAGTCCTGACAGGCAACAGTCGCCGCAGCTGGACACGTGCCCGGCTCGGGCCGGGTGTCGGACAGCCCCGGACACAGGGGCGACAGCGGCCCCTCGAAGTCGAAGAAGAACTCCGTCTCGACGTCCTCCCGGAAGGGGATGCCGGCGGTGCCGGCAGCCTCGTCCCCGGGGATGTCGGCG
>CAZXNP010000012.1:0-14585 GCA_964642035.1 uncultured Anaerolineales bacterium
TGCTGCAGCAGATCCAGCAGCGGCTCCAGGGCCAAGGCATGGCCCATGCCCCCCCCCATGGCCGCCTCCCCCCGTGCGCCCACCACGCCCTCGGCGCCGCCCCGGGCCCGTTCGATGAGCGCGTCGTCGTCCATGGCCGCCTCGTCCTCGTGGCCGTCGCCCCCGAGCTCGGTGCGCAGGAGCACCCGGTCCGCAGGGGCCCGGCGCGGAAATTTCGTGGAACTCCAGGTGCAACCCCGAATGCCGAGGACCTCGTCTCGCCCCACGCGGAAACCGTACCCATCCAGGGGGCGCCCCAGGTCACGTGCCTTGTACCCGAGGGACACCACTGCCGACGACGCGTGACGTAATGCGGCGATGCCCCGGGCCAGATGCGGAGCCAGGTTGACAACCAAGCTGACGGTCGCCGGGGCCAGGGTAGCCATCACCACGTGCTCGCAGTTGCGGGCCGTATTCTCGGCCAGGAGAACGCGGTAGTAGGGCCCGGATTCCCCAACCCGAGGCTCGATGCTCTGCACACCCCGGTTGGTGCGCACGATCTCCGGACCGAGGTCGGATACCAGGGCGTCAACCATGGTGGCCATGCCCCCGGCCAGGCTGACGTACAACGACTGGTGACGCTCACCCGCGGGGGCCGTTTCGTCCCGGAGCGCCGCCAATCGGGCCCGGGCGCCCCGGATGACGCTGCCGTGCTCCTCCTCGAGGGCAGCCAGCTCCGGGTAGCTCGCCGCCAAGCTCAGGACGTCAACATCCCCGGCGTAGGCCGCCGCCAGGCGGGTCTGGCCAAGATGGACGGCCATCTCACGGCCGAATCGCCGCCCGAGAAACGCCCCCACCGACTCGTCGTGGCCCGATCGACCCCCTGGCAGCACTAGGTCGGCCAAGGCCCTGACCCGGCCAGCTGGCGAAAGCACTCCCGAAGCCAGCCACGGACCCAACTGTGTCGGTGCCACCAGGAGCAGGCCCGGGGGCACTCGGCGGAGCCGGCCCCGGACATACACATACTCCGCCGCCTGATCCTGGTTCGTGGATACCAGGTCTTCGGCCAGGCCCAGGGACCGGCACAACTCAACCGCCGCCGGTCGAGTGCGCAAGAAAGAGTCGGCGCCGTTTTCGATCAGATAGCCTCCCCGATGGCTGGTGGCGATCTGGCCCCCGGCGCGGCTCCGGCGCTCGAAGACCCGGATGTCGATCAGGCGCCCCGAATCGGCGGCGGCCTGACGCAGGTAGTACGCCGCAGCCAGCCCTGAGATCCCTCCGCCCACGATTGTGACACGCATCGTCGCGCCTCCAGTCGGCAGCGGCAGCGGCTCCAACGCCGATGGCCGGCGGCCGAATGAGGTGTCCATGATGCCCTGGCGGCCGGGGTGGCCGCAAGGGTCAGGTCAGGTTCGGAGGGTAGCCCTGGGGCGACGCCTGCCGGACCTTCAAGCCGGGCCCGCGGCCGTGATAGCGGCGGACTCAGCGGGCACCGTCGGCGTGGCCAACGGCTCAAGGGCCATGAAGCGTCGCCGCAAATCCGTGTACGCTGCCGGCATCAACCGGAGCACGGCTTGAGCGACCCCGTCCACGACCACCCAGTCGTCGTACACGACTTCCGCGTCGATCGGGTAGCGGTCAATGTCCTGGGCACCAACGTCCATAGCCGGCGCCACCAGGGACGCCACCTCCCGGGCGCTGAAGTCCGTGGCCACCGTATCGAACAGGGCCGGCAACAGCCGGGGCAGGCGAGTGACCATTCTCGGCGCAGCCGCCCGGCGGCGAATTGCCATCAGCACGTCCATTTGCCGCCGCGACCGGTCAAAGTCGCTGGTGGTCTTGCGGGAGCGGGCGTACTGGAGGGCCTCCTTGCCGTTCATTCTCTGATGGCCCGGTGGAAAGGTGACCACCACGGTGCCGCAGTTGTCGTCGGGATAAGCGGGATCGTACAGCCCCACCGACGGATCGTAGCGTGACGGAGGCACGTCGATCTCGATGCCCCCGAGCTCGTCCACGATCCGCTCGAAGCCGTGGACGTCGACTCGAACGTAGCGGTGCACGGGCACGTCGAGATTCTCTTCGATGGTCTCCCGCAACAGCTCCGGTCCGCCTCCCGGCGTCCCCCGCTCGCCGATGGCGTAGGCCGTCGTGATCTTCCGGGCGCCCCGGCCGGGCATGGGCACGTAGAGATCCCGCGGGATGGACATCATTCCCGCCCGCCCAGAGGCGGGATCGAAGCGCACCAGAATCAAGGTGTCGGTAAGCTGGTAGCTAGTCTCGGTGCAGCCCTCATCTATACCCTTGTCGGCGCCAATTAAGAGGACATTGACGGGGCCATGTCTGTCCCACACGTGGCCGTCGGCCGCCCCCTGGCCTCGCGCCCTCGTGATGATGGTGGCCGGGTCGCCAGCCAGGGCGGGCCGCGAGTCCCCCATTTGGAACAGGGCAAAACCCATGAGGGCAGCCGCCACCGCGGCCGCGCCCAATAGGCCGAGAACGAGGACGGCAAAGGTGATCCGGAGAGCCCAACTCGACCGCCGGCGGCGCGGGGCGGTGGCGGCCGGGGCGAAGGGGGGAATGGCGCTCACGACCGGCGCATTATAGCATCCGGCGGGCGGTGGCCTGTCCGTCGCCAGGAAGGCGAATGGCTGCCGTCCTTCCCACCCGCCCCCTCCGCCGCCCCCATTGCGATCCGGATGGCGGGCCCTACAATTTGCGCCTAGCGTATTCCGCCTAGCGTGCACCGACGCCCCCCCAAAGAGGCCGTGGACATGAATCGAAGCCTCGGCCCGGGAAACGTGGAAACCCTCCGTGACCCATGACTCCGCGGCCCATGAGCCGGGCAGTGACGGGCTGCGGCGCCTCCTCGAGGAGGTGGCTGCTGGCCGCCTCGCGATTGGCGACGCCTTGGAGTCGCTGAAGGCTTGGCCGTCCGAGGACATGTCCTTCGCCCGCTTGGATCATCACCGCGCTCTGCGAAAGGGGTTTCCAGAAGTGGTCTACAGTCCCGGCAAGACCGGCGCCCAGGTGGCAGCCGCCTTGGGGCGCCTGGCCGACGAACACGGTGTTGCCCTCGCCACGCGAGCCGATGCCGACCAGGCGCGGGAAGCGCGTCACCGGGTGCCGGACGCCGTCTATCACCCGTCGGCCCGGTGTCTTGTCGTGGATCGCCGGGGGGAAGGTGGAGGATCTTCCGGACCGGGGGTGGCGGTGGTGAGCGCCGGCACTGCCGATGCCCCAGTGGCCGAAGAGGCCGCCCTCACGGCGGGGATCATCGGTAGCCGTGTCACCCGGCTGGATGACGTGGGGGTGGCGGGGGTGCACCGCCTGATGTCGAATCTCGATGCCCTCAGGCGGTCATCGGCCGTCGTGGCGGTGGCGGGGATGGACGGCGCCCTTCCGGGGGTCGTGGCCGGCCTGATCGCCGTGCCGGTGATCGCCGTGCCGACGAGCGTCGGCTACGGGGCCAGCCTTGGCGGCATCGGCCCGCTCCTGACAATGCTGTGCGCATGTGCCCCCGGAGTGGCGGTGGTGAACATCGACAATGGTTTCGGCGCCGGCTACATGGCGGCCCAGATCGATCGCGGCCGCCTTGGCGAACCGACGGCGTGGCCGGGTGAAGCCCCCACATGACCCGGGCCGCCTCAGCCAGGGACCCCGGCCGTGGGACCGAAGACGATCGTGGAACCGTGGCGACGGGGGCGCACCTCGACAGCCTTGAGGCATCCTTGGAACGGCGCCTTGCCACCGAGGCCGCTGTGGCGGTGGCCTTCAGTGGCGGCGTCGACAGCACCCTGGTGCTGGCGATGGCCGTGGACGTCCTCGGCGAGGCCGCCGTGGCACTAACCGCCGTCTCCCCCAGCCTGCCGCGGCGGGAGCTAGCCGCATGCCGCCGGCTTGCCGCGGACCTGGGAGCTCGGCACATCCTTGTGTCTACTGACGAGGTGGACGACCCGCGCTATGCCGCCAACACCTCCGCCCGCTGCTACTGGTGCAAGGACGTCGTCTACCGCTCCCTCCGGTCGTACGCGCGCCGCCATGGCCTGGGCACCCTCATGGACGGCATGAACGCCGACGATGTGGCCGGGCATCGGCCGGGACGCAAGGCGGCCGAGGAGCAGGGGGTCGTGAGCCCCTTGTTCGAAGTCGGCTTGGGCAAGGATGATGTCCGGGCCGTTGCCCGGCGCCGGGGCCTCCCCAACTGGGACAAGCCGGCGATGGCGTGCCTCGCCAGCCGCCTCCCCACTGGGGAGACCGTCACCGCCCCCAAGCTGCATCGGGTGGAGGCCGCTGAGGATGTCTTGGCCTCCATCGGCTGTCGCCAGTATCGGGTGCGGCACCACGGCGATGTGGCCCGCATCGAGGTGGATCCCGCCGAGTTTTCCCTGGTGCTGGCCCACCGCCGCGAAATAGCCGATGCCTACGCCGCCCTGGGGTACCGCCACGTGGGCCTCGACATCCAGGGCTACCGCGCCAGCGGCCCCGCGCCCCGGGGCACCGGTCCGTGACCGTGGACACCGTCCTTTTCCTCGACCCCTGGGGGGGAATTGCCGGCGACATGATTCTGGGGGCCCTGGTGGACGTGGGCTGGGATGCGGCGGCCCTCCGGTCGCTGCCCGGTCGCTTGGGCCTTGGGGGCCAAGTCACGGTGACGGTTGAGAAGGTCAACCGCGGCGCCGTGGCCGCTACCGCCGTCCGTGTCACCCCCGCGTCGGCCACCCCGGCCACCCGAACCCTCGCGGACATTGAGGCGCTCCTGACCGGAGGAGACCTCGCCGCCACCGTCGCCGCCCGGGCCATGGCGGTGTTCCGCACCTTGGCCAGGGGAGAGGCCGCGGTCCATGGCTCCACCTCTGACGCCGTCCACTTCCACGAGGTGGGCGCCTTGGATGCCGTGGTGGACATCGTCGGGGCCGTCCAGGCCCTGAACGACCTACGCGTCGACGGCGTGTGGTGCGGCCCGTTGCCCCTTGGCAGCGGCTCCATCGAGTCGGCCCACGGCCTCGTGCCCGCCCCGTCCCCAGCCACCCTGAAGATCTTGGCCGACAGTGGTTCCCCGACGACGCCGCCCCCGCTCGGAACCGACGGAGAGATGGTGACCCCCACCGGCGCCGCGGTGGTGGTTACCCTGGCCCGGTTCGGTCGCCCGGCAATGATGCTTCGGGCCGTTGGTCATGGGGCGGGAGCTCGTGATCCGGCGGCCTATCCCAACGTGCTCCGGGCATGGTTGGGCACGGCGCCGCCAGCAGACGCCGCCCCCCACGAGGTGGTTGTGGTGGAGACGGACATCGACGATATGGGCCCGGAGCTATATGGCCACCTCCTTGAGGCCCTGGCCGCCGCCGGGGCCCTCGACGCGAGTCTGACCCCTGTGTTCATGAAGAAGAGTCGGCCTGGCACACGGCTGACGGTCATCGCGCCTCCGGCTCTGGAGGGGGCCCTCGTCAGCCTGATCCTGGCCGAGAGCACGAGCCTCGGAGTGAGGGTCCGCCGCGAGAGGAGGCATGTAGTTCCCCGGCGCCGGATGCAGGTTGATACCCCCTACGGACGCCTGGCTGTGAAGCGACGCGATGGTCCAGGCGGAGTCGCCTTTGCCCCGGAGTACGAGGACTGCCACCGCGCCGCCACCAGGACCGGGACCCCCCTAGTGGAAGTCTATGCGGCGGCGGCGGCCGCCGCCCGGGCCACCCAGCCCCCCGAGGACACTGGAGCACCAGACACCATGCCCGACGCCATCGACGACCTCATCGCCCTTCTGGCCGGAACAACTGGCAGGGGCGCCCCGACCTGGTCGCAAGCCCTTGAGATCACGGTCCTTGCCCTGGCCGACGCCTACCCCCACTTTCACTGGACTGGCATCTACGTGGTGGACGGCGACGACCTTGTCTTGGGGCCATTTGTAGGGCCGCCCACGGAACACACCCGGATACCCGTTGGCACCGGCATTTGCGGTGCCGCTGCCGCCCGGGGCGAGACGGTTGTGGTTGACGACGTTGCTGACGATCCCCGGTACCTGGCCTGTTTTGCCTCGACTCGGAGTGAGATCGTAGTGCCGGTGTTCGCCGCCGAAGAGGGCGGCAGGCCCAGGGTCGTGGCGGAGATCGATGTGGACAGCGACCAGGCGGCCGCCTTCGGGCCGTCCGACCGCCGAGGCCTAGAATTGGTGGCCAGGCACCTGGGCCAGCTAGCCCCCCCATCCCCCACCGACGGCGTTTCCGCGGCCTGCCAGCTTCGGCAGCCCGGGGACCACGACGGCGGTGACCCGACACCGTCCCCCACGACTGGAGCAAACCCATGACCCTGGAGGACATCGGCGACGAAGTCCGCCTTCGGCTGGCCGAGAAGCACGCTCGGCGCGAGGAGCTGTTGGACGCCAGCCGGCTTCTCACCCGCCACGCCGCCCAGGCCATCCGCGCCATCCACCGCGGCGAGACGGAGGCGGCCGACGCGACCCTCGCGGAGGCCGCGGACCTACTGGCAGACATGCGGAAGATGGTGACCCATCACCCGGGTCTCGCGTCCGCCGGCTACGCCCTCGATGCCCAAAAGGAGTACTCCGAGGCGTGCCTGACTCGGGCCCTGGTGTCGGGCCGAGAGGCGCCTGGGCCCCAGGTCCTCGGCGTGGACGACGCGGCCTGGTTGAATGGCATCGGTGAGGCCGCCGGCGAGCTGCGCCGGGCGGCACTCGATCGCATGCGAGACGGTGCCGTGGACGAGGCCGAGGTGCTCCTCCGGCGCATGGAAGACATCCACGCCCTCTTGGGCACCATCGACTTCCCGAGCGCCATCACCCGCAACGTGAAGCGCACCCACGATTTCGTGCGGGGTGTGACCGAGCGCACCCGAGGCGATCTGACCCTCGCCGCCCGCCAGGAGGCCCTCCGTCAAGCCCTGGAGCGCGTGGAGGGCGTGGTGGCCGCCCGGCGCGGCGAACCCGAGGGCTAGCGTTCAGGCCATGTTGCTCGACGAGGCGGAGATCGAGGTTCAGGGCGGCGATGGCGGCAACGGCATGGTGTCCTTCCGTCGCGAGAAATTCGTGCCTCGGGGCGGTCCCAACGGCGGAACCGGTGGCAACGGCGGCTCGGTGGTGCTCCAGGTCGACGCCGGCACCAGCACCTTGAGCCACTTCCAGCACAAGCGCCACTTCGTCGCCGGGCGGGGCGGCCACGGCGGTCCGTCCAACCGCCAAGGAGCCCGGGGCTCGGACGTCATCGTTCCCGTCCCGCCGGGCACCATCGCACGGGATCTCGATTCGGGTGAGATCCTCGCCGACATGGTCGTGGCTGGCCAGGAACTCGTCGTCGCCAGGGGTGGGTCGGGCGGTCGCGGAAACACCGCCTTCAAGGGACCCACGAACCAGGCCCCGCGCTTCGCGGAGAAGGGCGAGCCCGGTGAGGCGCGCCGCCTCGGCTTGGAGCTGAAGCTCCTGGCAGATGTGGGCCTCCTCGGGATGCCCAATGCCGGCAAGAGTACTTTCCTCTCGCGGATCACCTCAGCGCGGCCCAAGGTGGCCGACTACCCCTTCACGACCCTGGAGCCGAACCTGGGGGTTGTGGAGGTGGGCTACACGGCCATCGTCGTGGCCGACATACCAGGGTTGATCGAGGGCGCCAGCGAAGGGGCCGGCCTCGGGCACAAGTTTCTGCGGCACGTAGAACGCACGCGGCTCCTCGTTCATCTCCTCGATGGCGCCGGCGACGACCCCGTCGGAGCCTTGCGCACCCTCAACGCCGAGCTGGCAGCCTTCAGCCAACGCCTCGCGGAGCGACCGCAGATCGTCGTGATCAACAAGATCGATCTTCCGGACACCGTGGCGGCGCTTCCAAGGCTGCGAAACGCCCTGCGCCGAGGCGGCGCCGCCAGGGTGCTCACCATGTCGGCCCTCACCGGCAGCGGAACAAGACAAGTGGTCGACGCCATCACGGCGGCCCTGGCGACATTGCCTGAAGAGGAGCCGGACGCGGGCGAATTGCCCGTGCTGCGCCCCCTCGAAGATGACGACGCCTTCACGGTCTATCGAGTGGTGGGCGAGGAAGCCTGCCGGATCAAGGGCCGCCGCCTCGAGCGGGCAGCGGCCATGACGGACTTCTCGAATGACGAGGCGGTGGACCGATTCCACCGCATCCTCGAAGCGATGGGGGTCACGGAACGCCTGCGCGCCCTCGGCATCGCCGACGGGCAAACGGTGCGAATAGGGGACACCGAGTTCGAGTGGGCCGACTGACTCGCCACGGCGTCTTCGGCGGCACCTTCGATCCGGTCCACATCGGTCACCTGGTGGCGGCGGATGAAGTCCGGGCCGCCCTCGGCCTATCCGAAGTGATCTTCGCCCCGGCGGCCCGGCCGCCCCACAAGGAGGGCGGGGCGGTGACCGGCGCCCACCATAGGGTTCGAATGCTGGAGCTCGCCCTCGCCCGCGACGACGCCATGATGGTGAGCCGAGTGGATCTCGACCGCCCAGGCCCGCACTATACCGTCGATATGCTGCGCCTCCTGGCCACCGACCTTGGACGCGACTCCGAGCTCTACTTCATCATGGGGACCGATAGCCTCGTGGACTTGCCCACGTGGCGGGAGCCGGCGGTGCTGGTGCAGCTGGCGTGGCCGACGGTGGTGACCCGGCCCGGCTATGAGCCGGACCCCGACGCCCTCGAAGACGCGGTCCCCGGGCTCCGCCAGCGTGTCCGGTTCGTGCCCATGCCCCTTGTGGGTGTCTCGTCGTCGGATATCCGCCAGCGCGTGGCCAGGGGTCTGCCATTTCGCTATCTGGTGCCGGAGGGGGTGGCTGAGTACATCCGTCGGCACGGGCTATACGCGGGTGCCGAGTGAGGCTCGCGGCCAGGGGTCGGCGGCGGAGGACCTTTCGGTCCGTGGTGGTGGGCGGTGCCATCGTCGCCCTTCTCGCCGCCTGCCAACACGATTCCGAGTGGCAAGCTCCGGCGGGCTTCTCGCCAGCCGGCATGACCGACGTGACTCCGGCGAAGATCGTGGAGTTGGCCGCCAAGAGCCCGTTGGTGAAGCCGACCCGTAGCGAGACCCGCTACTACGCCCTGCAGGATTCCCCCGGTGGAGTCGTCACCGCCACCCTGGCGGTGTTCACCCGCGCCTCCGGAGCCCAGGCCGCCTACAACGGATGGTACGCCCGTTTCGGATTCCTGCCGGCGGTGGAGCGCTTTCCCATCGACGCCGGCCAGCAGGCAGAGCGTCTCGAGCTCGGCTGGCCGCCTCTCCACGCCGCCATCGCTTGGGGCGGACAGCGGTTTGTCGTGGTCGAGGGGGATACGTCGTTGCCGGAGGAGGTGCGCACTGCCGCCATGGAGAACCTAATCAGGGGACTGCTGGCGCCCTAGGAGTCCGGCCGAAAGCACCATTTGGCATTGGCCTGCGCTCCGCGAAAAGGGGTTCTCGGCCCGACTCTTAGGCGGGGGAAACCAGTGCCTTCAACTCGGCGCTGTCGATGGTCTCGACCTCCATGAGCCGGGAGGCGAGGCGGTGCAGCGTCTCCAGATTGTCCTGGAGCACCTGCCGCGCCCGCTCGTGGGCCGCCATGACAATGCGCCGGACCTCCACGTCGATGGTGCTGGCCACATCGTCCGAGTAGTTCTTGTGTTCGCCCATGTCCCGCCCCAGGAAAACGAGCTCCTCCTTCTCGCCGAACACGAGGGGCCCCAGCTCTTCGCTCATGCCAAACCTGGTGACCATGTTCCGCGCCATCCGAGTGACCCGCTCCAGATCATTCGAAGCCCCGGTCGTGATGTCGTCGAAGACGAGCTCTTCGGCGACTCGGCCACCCAACAGCCCCGCCAGGTCGTCATCGAACTTGGACCGCTGATAAAGGGTCCGATCATCTACTGGGAGGGGCATGGTGTATCCGAGGGCCATGCCCCGGGACACGATGGTCACTTTGTGGACCGGGTCGCAATGCTCCAGGGTCGACATGACCAGAGCGTGGCCCGCCTCATGGTAGGCTATCACCTCCCTCTCCTCGTCGGTGATGAGCCTGCTCCTGCGCTCTGGACCGGCAATGACCTTCTCGATGGCCGCCTGAAACTCCGCCATGTAAATGGCCCGGCCGTTGGCCCGGGCGGCCATGATGGCCGCCTCATTCACCAGGTTCTTGAGGTCAGCGCCGCTGAAACCAGGCGTCTGCTTGGCAATGACGTCGAGATCGACGTCGCCGGCGAGGGGCTTGCCCTTCACGTGGATGGCCAGAATGGCGCGGCGGCCACGGACGTCGGGCCGGTCGATAACCACCCGGCGGTCGAAACGCCCTGGTCGCAGCAGGGCCGGATCGAGGATGTCGGGCCGGTTCGTGGCGGCCACGATGATCACGTTGGTGTCGGTATCGAAACCGTCCATCTCGACCAAGATCTGGTTCAGGGTCTGCTCGCGCTCATCGTGGCTGCCCCCCAAGCCGGCACCCCGCTGTCGGCCCACGGCATCTATCTCGTCGATGAACACAATGCATGGGCTGTGCTTCTTGGCCTGGTCGAACAGATCTCGGACGCGGCTGGCACCCACACCGACGAACATCTCTACGAATTCAGAGCCGGAAATGGAGAAGAAGGGCACCCCCGCCTCGCCAGCAACGGCCCGGGCCATGAGGGTCTTACCGCAGCCCGGTGGACCCACCATCATGACTCCGCTGGGGATCCGCGCCCCGAGGGCGATGAACTTTTCCGGCTCCCGCAGGAACTCCACCACCTCGCTCAGCTCCTGCTTCGCCTCGTCCACCCCGGCCACGTCATCGAAGGTGACCACGGGGGTATCGCCGGTTAGCAGCCGCGCTCGGCTGCGACCGAAGGACAGCGCCTGGTTGGTCCCGCCCTGAGCCTGGCGGAACAGGAAGAACAGCAGGGCGCCGAATAGGAGGAGGGGCGCGAGCTGGATAGCGATCCGGAAAAGTCGGTCCGAGAGGCCCTGCCGGGCCGTGGCCAAGTCGACGTCCTTCAGATCCGCGGGCTCGACGCCCAGGCCTAACAGGGTGGCCCTGAGGGCCGGCATCCGCTCCTTGCGAGAGACGAGGTGCTGAGGAGGATCGTCGTTGGTCTCGATTCGCAGGGTCTGCTGATCCTGCTCGGTGACGATCGACGCCACTTTGCCCTCGGCGATGAGGGCCGGCACTTCCGACAGGTCAACCGGTTTCGGTGCCCGAGCGTTCTGGGCGAACTGCAGAAAGACCGCCGATAGTACCAGCACGATAGCAAGGTAGATGAGGATGTTCTTGGCCATACTGGACATGCGCGGTTACGGACTCGCCGGCGCCTGATCCCCCGGCGCCGTAGTGGACACGGACAGAGTGTTCGGGTCGATTGTGCTTATGGGCGTCCCGACGATTCGCTCGTAGCCCTGGGTAAACCACAGGGCCTCCTCCGGCACCAAGCCCTCGGTCGGATAGCGGTCCACGGAGGCTTGGATGCGCCGAGTCTTGAGCCAATCTTCCAGGGCGCCGGCCTTGCGGGTCTCGATTTCCTGGTCCGGCAGCACCCTTTCCTCGTCCACATCGAAGACGTACACGATGTAGCTACCCGTGCGCCCATCCAGGGCTTGTGACGGGCTGCCAGGGGTGAGCTTGAGGATCTCCGTCACCTCAGCGTCGCTCAGACCGAGATCGTCCTTCAGTGTCTGGCGAGTGAACCACTTGCGCTCCCCCCGCTCCAGGTAAAAGGGATCGGGTGTCGGGCTCGGCATTGGGGTAGGGCTGACTGTCGGTGTGGCCGTTTCCGCCAAGGTAGCGGTTGCCTCCGGAGTGGCGGTGAGACCCGGCGCCGAAGGGGAAGCCGTGGGCCCCGAGGCGGTGCTGCCGGCCTCCTCTGGCGGCGCCTCGGGGGACGCCACGGCCGCGGTCTCGCCAGCCCCCGCGGTCGGCGATCCCTTGGCGGCGCTGGCCTCGCCGGCGCTGGAGGCGTCCTCGTCGGCCGTGGGCGGGGGGGCAAACTGGGACACCACCTCGGACCAAGACGCCCCGGCCTCGAGCATGTCCGCGGCCCGCTTTGCCGTGTCGGAGCTGCTGAACAGCAAGTACTCGGCATCAACCTGGGTGTCCGTGGTCGCGACCCCTTCCCCCAGGGCATCCCCCAGCTTGCGCCGGTAGATCTGGGACCGAATGATCTCTCGGTATTGGCCCTCGCTGATATTCAGCTGGTCGAGAACAGCCTCGCGCACGAAGCGCTGGTAGTCGCGCTCCGCTTCACGGGTCGCATCGGCCACCCTGGCCTGACTCAGGGTCGCGGTTGGGGCCGCCGCGGTAGCCGTCGACATCGCCGTGGCGGTTATGGCGGCCGCCGTCCCGGTGGCAGATCTGGATCGCCCGCTGGGCAGCTGGCCATAGATCTCTTCCGTTACTTCGTCGTCCGTGACGGTAATGCCGCGGCTCTCGGCCTCGGCCCGCGCCAGGTCGTCATCCACTAGCATGTCGACCACCCGGCCCGGGAGAGCCGTCCGGGACTGCTGCGCGAATTGGGTGATGAAATCTCCGCTTCCGTCGGAGGAAATCTGGGCATATTGGGCGAAGGTGTCGAGGTTGTTCAACAGCTGCAGCCGTTCATACTCCACCCGGGCCCTGTAGTCAGCCGCGGATATCGCTTGGCCATCAACCTTCGCCACGGGTTGCCTTGGCTTCTGTACCTTTTCTCGAAACACCCCGAAGCCAATCACTCCGATCACGAGGATCGCCAGCGGGCCCAGGATCATCAGGGTCGTCTGGCGTTCGCGGGCCTGCTTTCGCTCCAGCAAGATCTGCTTTCGGGTCTTCTGGGTCGTGGTCTTGGCGACCTTGCGCTTTCGTCGCGACATTGGAGTCCCTGATGGTGGGCTGAAACGGTGCGGCCAGGTTAGGGTGCGGCCAGATTAGGTTTGGCCGGAGCGGGGACTGCGCGCGCCCGCGGGGGGGGGCCCGGCGGAGGCAGGCTACCGGCGGCGGCGCATGGACCGATACTGGGTGGATGTGAAGGGCAGCAGAGCTACGTGCCGGGCACGCTTCACCGCTCGAGTCACGGCCCGCTGCTGGCGAGCGCACGTCTTGGTGCGACGACGGGAACGGAGCTTGCCGCCGTCGGCGACGAAGGGCTCGAGAAGCGAGATGTTCTTGTAGTCCAAGTGGTCGAGATCATCGCGACACCGCGAGATCTTTCGTCTCCTAAATGCCATTCTCTACTCCAACGTGCGTTCGTGGGCGCCGGGCTGGCCGGCGCCTGGATTCTTGGGCCCGTTTACGTGGCCTCAACGTCGCTGGCTTTAGCGACGGTTTCGCCGCCGGGGCCCAAGGCCACGATGTCCCGAGCCACGATCTCGGTCATCACGTTGCGGCCACCGGAGTCGTCCTCCCAGGCCCGGGTCTGCAGGCGTCCTTCGACATAGATTGGAGCGCCATTGCTCAAGTCGGTGTGACAGCTGGTGGCCAGATCGCCCCAGGCCACTACGGTGAACCACTCCGCGGCTGGTCCCTCATCGCCCCCCGAGAACGCCCGGCTGTCCTCCGTCTTGAGGGTGAAGGTCGCCACGGCCTTCCCATCGGGCGTGTACCGGAGCTCCGGCTCGCGGCCCACGGACCCGATGAGCATGACCTTGTTCAGACCTCTGTTCACGACAAGAGTCCTGGCCCCACAAGGAGGCGGCCATGGCGCAGCAGGCGCGGACTTCCCCTTGTCACGGCGCCTCTTCTGGGCCCTCCGAAGCGGGCGGCGGATCCTCCTCGCTTCCAGGGCTGGTCTCGGCGGCCTCGCCAGCGTCCACCTCGGAAGCCGGCCCGCGGCCGTCGGCGTCTTCCTCCGGGGCTGGAGCCGCCGCCGCCTCTTCCTCTGTTGGCGCGTCGCCAGCACCGGATTTGGCGGCGGCATCCGTGGGTGGTGCCTCAGCCGGCGCGTCGCCACCCTCGGAATTGGCAGCGGCATCCGTGGGTGGTGCCTCAGCCGGCGCGTCGCCACCCTCGGAATTGGCGGCGGCATCCGGGGCTGGCGCCTCCGCGGGCGCGGGCGGCGCTGCTCGTGAGGGCGGCTCCTTTGCCGTGGCCGGGACGGCGTGCGCGTTTCATGTCTCGTTCCGGATGCCGCTCGAGGGCCGCCCGCACCCGGGCCGCGGTGGCGTCGGTCGAGCAATCGTCCACGAAGATGATCTCGGTACCCGCGCCCATCTCCGGAATGCGCTCAACGAGGGCATCGATGTTGTCCTCTTCGTTCTTGCACGGAACGACGACCGAACAGGTGTGCTGTCGCGGCGATTCAATCGGGACGATCGGCCGGGCGACTACGTAGGAGAGCAGCCCGAGTCGGCGCAGGCCGTTCAATCGCCCGAGCATTGAGTTGCACAACCAGCTCAGCCCGGGAATCCGGATTGGCAGCGGCATGGAGTAGCCCTTGCGAATCACTTCGAAGTTGCTCACACACAGCAGGCCGGCCAGGTCCTGCGTGGACAGCCAGTTGGGCGTCTTGTGATCGGGCTTCAGACCGAGCTTCTCGGCAAGACGACAGGTCGGTTCCCACAGATGATTGAAGTGGACGATGATGACGCGGGTGTCCGCCGAGCAGTACGCATGGACCTGTCGCAGCGCAACGCCCACGTCCGCCATCTCACCGATGCAGTTGACAATCGTGATGTATTCGTACGGA
>CAZXNP010000013.1:0-14538 GCA_964642035.1 uncultured Anaerolineales bacterium
ATAAAAGAGCATGGATTGCTTGACCTTCTCTCAGATCCAGATTCCGTTTTGGAAAGTATAAGTCCGGCCCTATGCAAACCTTTCGGTGTTTCAGACCAGGTTGTTGAAATTCGTGTCAGAAAAGAAGATATTTGGCCACCAAAAATCGAATATATTGATGGTGTTGGAATAAAGCTTTTAGAATAGATCCAATTATATCTGAACGTTAGCGGGCGATATTTAGTTTATTAGTATGATAACAAATAACATTAAAGATGGATATCAAATTCCAAATTTTGTCTCTCGATGGTGGCGGGATTAAGGGGTTATTCTCAGCAGCCATTCTGGCATTTCTTGAAGATGACCTGGATATAAATATCATCGATCATTTTGACCTAATAGTTGGGACCTCAACCGGTGGTCTTATCGCCCTCGGATTGGGATCGGGACTGACCCCAAAAGAGATCGTCGAATTTTACGTTATTCAAGGCCCAAAAATTTTTCCTGCCAGTCGACTATCAAATATTAAAAAATACATTCAGCGAAAATATAGTGCTGAACCAGTCGAAAATACGCTTAAATCATGTTTTGGAGAAAAACGCCTAGCCGATAGTGTAATACGCTTAGTTATCCCCTCATATAACATTGGTGAAGACCACATTTACCTTTTCAAAACCCCTCACCACGAAAGATTAAAAAGGGACTGGAAGGCGCCACTCTGGAAAGTTGGAATGGCCACAAGCGCGGCACCTACATATTTCCCATCATTTCGTAAAGTGGCATCAAACCCACAATCTTAATCTGTTAAGAATGAAGGCCTAACCCTGTTGTCTTCATCCCAATCGGTTATCAATCAATATTCCAATGGAATGTCCCCCAAGGCCTCCAATCTAGTTTCCAAAAGATTTGGCTATTTTCCACTATGTCACACGTTAATCATATCCTCCAAATACGGTTCCAGGTACTCACTCGGTTTACCAAAACATGTAACCTGAACTTCTCTTTTAGCCCTGGTGGCTGACACATAGAGCAGGGCTCGCTCATTGATCTCAGCTTCCCTTCTAACTGTTGAATCCAATGTAATAATTTCAGAGCTTTGAAACGGTATAATCCCATCATTGACACCAGCGATAATTACACGACCAAACTCAAGACCCTTCACACGATGCATGGTCGCCAGGCGAACGCCTGACGCTTTTCTATCCTCAGGTTCTTTCCTCCGTATCTTGTAAGTCTTAAAACCTTTCTCAACCAAGGCGTTTTGGTACTGGTCTATTAAATTATTTGTCCGTGCAACAAGGCAAATCTCGTTCAGCGATCCGTCACTGTTCTCAACTTCTTTCAGGTAATTCATTATGAAATCAACTTCTTCTTTAAGGCTCTGAAACTGCCGAACTTCCGGGAAAACACCATGCAAGAGCGATTTGTATCCTTTCTGATCGTCCATGTCACCATCTAAATCGTCTATCTTAATCCCTTTAAGCAGGCTGACGGCCCATGACTTTGTCTCGTCGGTGGTCCGATAATTAATACGAAGCTTCCGGCCACGCCCTCGGATATTGATCCCGCACCGTCCCAACACTACTCTATGCTTGTAAATTCGCTGATGGGCATCCCCGACAATAAACAGGTCATTTGGACCCTCAGGCACCATTTTCCGGATAAGTTTGAAAACCTGTGGCCCCATATCCTGACCTTCATCAACGATAATTGTACGATAGGGTAATGCTTCATTCTTACTTTCAATCAGCAACCGGGCATCCCGCATGGCATCAGAGCCTTCTTTCAGACCGCTTTCGTTTAAGAGTGTCCGATATTCCTCAAATACGGTCCATATGATCTTTCTCTTTTTGCGGGTTAATCGAACACCGCGACCGACGCGCGAAGCCTTAAAATATTTATCTGCCGACGTTATTGCCTGTGGTTGAATGACCCTTTCCCATTCAGCCCGGAAAAAGGTCGGATCAAGCTTCAAATCATCCGGGGCCATGTCCACTGCCTGCTTCCAGAGCTGTGTTGTGCGCTTGCCGAAATCGATTTCGTAATTGTAGCCGTTGCGTCTTAAAAAACCAGATACCCAGCGGTCCAAATTAATTACTTCAATTTTTCGAAGCGTATCTTTTGGACAGATTTTGGCAAGGTTGTCCTGGATGTCAGCTGCCAGATTTCTTGTAAAAGTGGTAAATAGAATACGGTCCTTTTCATCGCGAAATACGTTTTGGGCCAACCATTTCGCACGATGTATGGCAGCTACCGTTTTGCCGGTACCTGCTCCCCCAAGAACCCGAACCGGACCGTTCCAGCTTCTCTCTACAAGTTTTTGTTGCGAAGGATGCAGGAAAACACGCCATTTTTCCAACGGCGCATTTAAAATGGCTGCAAGTTCAAGCTCATCTTCAACTATGTAAAAACGCCTTCTTGAATCAGGATTGAATAAGGCCGTATCAAAATCGTTCACATCCACCGGTTGCTTGTCATCAACTTGCTCTATTTCTTGAAAGACTTCCTCCAGCGTATCACCCGCTGCTAAATAAAAAAGCGCCTCATAGGCTTCCTGGGGTAGTCTATTGGCAATTTCATCAAGTTCGTCCTCATCTTTCAATTTTCTGACCAACCAAAGCTGTTCTTTTGGAACCCCAAGGCGCAGAAGATGCTTATCTTTTATGTTTTTAAAAAGCGTATCAACCTCTTCAACAGCTTTCTGATCCTGACGATCCGCTTTTTCTATTGTTTCTTCAACTTCGATGACTTGCAGACTTCCGGTTTCAGGATGGATTTTATAGGTCTTGTTTTCAGCCCATTTATAGGCGGTATCGTGGTGATCTACCCACAACAATACATACACATTTCCGGATTCGGGCTTCAGTATAATCCCCCTGTAAGACTTGTCTATTCGTACAGAACGTATGTTCGGATCTTTTGCATGTTTGAGTTTTTCATAATTAATTCCGGACAGGCTCGGGTTTGTTCTAAACTTATTTACAAAGTCAAGCACCTTGCCCTGCTGCTTGCGGGGGATCTTTGAAAATGATGATAAAAAATCGGATGCTATTGCAACTTTAATGCCGCTTTTGTTGGGTGCCATGTACTGTTTTTCTCCTAATTGAAAAGACTAATGAATGGTTCAGGGTTTGTTAACACCTCATCAATGGGATAAATCCGCCAACCTGAATCTTTAAAAATATCCTGGTAATCTAATTGAGCTTCCACTAACAAACCGATTTTAAAATCGGGCCAGGAAAGTTCCGATTCAGCAATTATCTCACCATTATCGTCCTCGAGCTCAAACCCGACTTCCGGAATTGCCAGACCACTTTCGGCAAATAAGTCAAGAATTTCGTGAAAGTCGGATTTAATCAAGTCCTTAATCTCATCCCATTCTTCCTGCAATGCTCTATCAATATCCGGCTTTTCTTTTGTAGGGGGTCTTTGATAGGGTTGATTAGATGCTTTTCCTTCCTGGGTTGCAAAGACGGCATTTGTTAAAAATTGAAGCAGATTATAAATCCTTAAATAACCATTCCAAGCAGCTTCAAACTCGGCATGTCCCCTGCTTGATGGGCGGTCCAGCAGGCATCCTGCTGCAAAAAGATTTTGTTTTTGCCCCTGTTGAATGGCTTCCGGTCCAGCCGCCACAAATAGTTTCAAAAATTCCGGATCAGATGTCGACTCATACAATCCGTAAAACAATGGATCGTCGAAATCGTCAAATAGGTCTACAACTTCTTCCGGCAGGTATGAACGAAGATCTTCCAGCCATTTCGTTTTTGCCTCGTCCGATTCAAAACGTTTGTTGTCTAAATGCAATAGGCAATGGACGAATGCATGCGCCGCCCATCGAGATTCATCCGGTTCATTCATAAACCCTACCAGCCAATCAAAACCGGTTTGGGTGTTTAGTTTCGCAATCTTGGCAACATCATAGTTTTCCAACAGATCATTGTATTTTTTAGCCGCCTCCGGGTCTTCCAAATTCAAATGGTTATGGAAATAACTGCCCTGGTTTTTATACTGGTTTTCTACATCTTTCCAAGTTAGCGACCAAACATGAAACTTGCCACTCGCTGCAATGGCGCACCTCTGCGCCATATCCAAACCAATTCGATCTTTATGAAAGAAAAAACCGTCCGTAAATACTGCAATCGGCTTTATCCCGACCTGGGCTCTCGCAGGCCGTATCATAAAATCAACTTTTGATGGTACAACAACACCATCGGCTTCACCCAGGGGTGTTTGCGGCTCGATGTAATAGGCCTTTCCCGGAAGTTGATAAAAATAGCCCGGTTTTCCATTCACCACTTCTTTGTTCAATTTTGCCGGAATATCGTCGATACGAACGCGCCTGAGTGCTTCAATAAAGCGAGCTTCAAGCTCGCTGTCAAAAAGGGCATTGACCTGGATACCTTTCAATGAATCGGTTTGAATCAACTGGTCCTTATATTTCAATATCTCCGACAACATCTCCACTGCCGTTTCGCGGGAAGTCCCTCCCATGTGGTAGCTTCTACGATAGGCATAGAGGCACTGATAACAACCATCTTTGGCAGGATCTTGATTGCACCGGCAGGCTTTAAGTGTTGCCAGCGCTTCCTCGAATACCTTCATCAAGGGTTTTGCAGATCGCATGAGCTGCTTTAAATAGCCGGTCCCACCGGGTACCGTATCGTATAGAACGAGGTATTTTTTCCGGTAATTAGAATTTGGGACAGGCTCCTCATGGACTGCGGTTTGAAGATGGTCGATGTTGCCGCGGAACGTATTCTTCAACCCCATGTGCAGCGAGGCAATGAAGCTATGCAATTTCTTATCCGAACCCTCGAACGTCGTCACTGGAAGCAGCATCTGAATGGCTTCCGAAGAAAAATCACGATAGAGATAAACACAATCGGTGAAATTCTTTTCAGCATTTTTCTGCCTTGCACGGCACCAAAGCGTATGCTGTGGATCATTTCTGCGTGTTTCCTGGATTTTCCCGCAGTGCTTGCAAACCAAAAATCCTTTTCGAGTTGATTCGACACCGGCGATCGCAACGTTTTCCCCGAGTTCTTCTTTTTCCCCGAAATTTATTTCCCGCAAGTTGACTCTCTTTAGGAATTCAAAACCAAAGGGCAGTTCATCGTTGTCTATCATATATGCATCGGTGATATCCGCTTCATGATATCCAACCATCATCTGTTTATTGTAAAAGGAAGGATCTCGGTCATCGCTGTCATCGCTGATTCGGCTTTCCCGATCCGATGTTGTCGCAAATACCTGCCGCATTCGGACCATCTGCCGCTTTTGCCCTGCATCATCCCACAATGCGCTGCCGCATTGCGGGCATGTGGAAGTTTCCGGCGCTTTGCCCACAAGGATGTGATGAGCACAATTGTTACAGAATCGCCATGTTTCAATTTCAGAAACGGAAAGATCGACCTGATCCACTCGAACCTTTCTACCACCGGCGTAAAAACTATTTGCAGGGGCAAGTTCACTGATGGCACTGACGGCCGGACGCTCGTAATCATAGGTAAACGTATCATATTTACCTTCGTCTTTCCGTATTTTTGCCTTCCTCCGATAGATGATAGAGCGCAGTATCACGCCTGCTTGTGGAAATGCATAGTTGGGGATAAGGCCCTCATCCGTTAAAAAATTTAAGGTGTGCCGGTCATTGATTCGGGTTACCAAAGATTGGAGAGCGTTCTTTTCACGGATCAGTTCATCCAGTTCATCCTCGAAATTTTTATCTTTAACCGGATTTTCCCTCTTTTTCCTGATTTTGTTTCCAAGGACTTTCACCTTGCTTTTTAGGGATTCGCGCTCTTTGAAAAGATGGAAAAGACCATCGATAATCCGAAACGGCAAGCTACCTTGACTGGCCCTGTCACCTTCAACAAAATTACGAAGATGATGAATGGAATCTTTTGTCAAGGATTTTGAGAAAACGGTAATGAATCGATCAAACAATTCTGTTCGATGCGACTCAATGAAACTTAAAAAGTTGTAAGGAAATTTGTTGGGGTCATCTGATCCGATATTTCCAAGCACATATCTCAACTGTAAGGGCAGTGCACTATCCCCGATACCGGACTCCACCCAACGGTCCATGCAGTAGGCCGTAAATTGCCGTTCGAGAACAGCCGATGCATTCAGAAAAACACCGGGCGGTTCGATCTCACCTTCAATCATTGATTCCGGCTCGGCAAAAAAGAAAAGGTCGTGGGGCCTTGCGTTTGCTATGGTAAGATTGAGCGCATTTCCGTCCCGCCGGCCGGCCCGTCCTATTCGTTGGAAATAGTTGGCTTGGGCGGGTGGCACGGAGCATAAAATCACCGATGAGAGATCGCCGATATCGATTCCCATTTCCAGTGTCGGCGTACAGGACAGCAGATTTGGATACCACGGGCGGCGTTCAGAATCAGCCGCCTTAAACCGTTTCTCCAGCTCCTGTCTGGTATCCCTGTCCAAAAGGCCGGTGTGTTCCTCGGCGAAAATTCTTTCGATATCCCCGGAGGCATATAGCCTTCCATAGTAATCGACCGCTGATGGTACTTTTTCATATACACCGTCACAGTTGAATCGCAGGCAGGGTGCCTGTTCCCAATCCGGCCTTTCGTCATCAGCAGCAGACAGGTCCTGGCCACATCGCCTGCATTTGAACTGAAGCACATTTTTGCTGATTTTCAGTGATTCAGGAAAAATCGCCCATATCCGTTCGTTATTTTGCCGCTTTTCCTGTAAAACACCACACGCTGTTAAAATCTTGAGTGTTTGTTCGTATATGGGGCGGATCAACTCATCGACCAGCGGGAATATGGGAGAAAAACTTTTTTTTGCCCAGGATTCATACCAGGTCATTTGCCCGTAGCGCCTGCTGAAGAGCAGATCAAACCGAGGTGTCTTTTTGGTCGTGAGAAACGCCGGTACACGCGCGTTCATACCGAAATTGGCCATCCAGGGGATTCGATTGAGGAGATAATTGTTACCCCAGCTTTCGATGTAGCTGTTTAATACCGGGTGCCAGACCGCTCCCTGCTGTTTCAGGTGTGTCAATATCCCGAGAATGAATCGCCTAACCGTACGCTCATCCAGCCTTTCAAGTCCTCCGATTTCATTTTTCAAAGACAACAAAACGTTTTCAAAGGCTTTATCCAGAACCTTTCTGTCCGGATACCCCACTGACGAATTGGTTTTTTCAAGGGTTCTCCCTATGCGGCATCGAAATCCGTACTCAGAAAAAATTTCCCACTCTATTCG
The DNA here is from genome assembly GCA_964642035.1 of uncultured Anaerolineales bacterium. Taxonomy (GTDB): domain Bacteria; phylum Chloroflexota; class Anaerolineae; order Epilineales; family Epilineaceae; genus CAZXNP01. The sequence goes on from CAZXNP010000013.1 coordinate 7,219, forward strand.
TTTATTTATATCAGCGAGCAGTGTTGAGCCTTCCGGCAACCGGCCTGTTTGCTTAATTGTCTCGTAATCGCCAAACCATGCCATGTTGGGGGTAAGAAACGACGAAATAAAGACATCCTGATTCATCCGGTCAACCCAAAACTTTGTGAAGGAATCGGGCATTTCAGCCAGAGATAGACCGTCGCCACTATTCAGAACAAACTGTTGGAGTGCACTTCGGAAATTGAACCGGAAAGTTCGTCCCTGGAAAAAACCGGCCCGATGAGCGGCATCTTGAACCGAGTCGGAAAAAGCGAGTAATTTTTTGTCATCGTTAAATGTGGAGGTAAAGAGTTGGGCGATCAGAACACTGGTCAGGCTGGCTGCGCGGGAACCCAGTATCGTCAATCCATTACGGGCGCCGCAATAGGGACAATTATGCATTCCAATCTGCCGATTATTCCTTTGAACACGCGAATTGGGTACGAAAACGCGAATCAATTCAGGCCGGTTGCAGTACGGGCATTCGCTGGCTTTTAACTGGGTTGTTAAATGAAGGCATTCTGTACAGATGTTATAAAACTGTCCGCTCGCCTGAATTTCATGGGGCTCTGTACTTTCCGGAAAAATGAAAATCACTTTTGGATCGTCATGAAAAAAGGAAAGATAAAAGGACTGAAGATCGGTGCCGACAGCATTGTCATGCTGGCGCTTCAGACCGGCCCACCCCATGCTGTTGCATTCCCGGCAATGGACAATCGGCAAATGGCGTTGAAGTTGTTCGTCATTTAGATCATCTGCAAAGCGGAGGCCCGGCATTTGAGCAACCTGGCCAACCATTCGGCGAAGCTCGCGAAGCCACAAATGGTGCCGCACATGAAGAAAGGGTGAAACCCGTCCGCCGTTTTCAATTGCGGCCGATGATACAAGCGCCAAAAGGCTGTTTAAAACATTCACGCGATACGTTTGAGACACATCACGCAGTTCAGGGGTTACCCGCTGCAGGTCATCAAATATGTCTTCGTATCTTCGAATTCTGCCTCCCAGCACCTTTAACAGGTTCTGGAAAAACAGATGGCCTTTTAAAATCTTAGGAAGTTCAAACCGCCATTCGCCACTTTTAAATTCATCTTTCGAAAGCTTTTTGCCGAACCATAATTCAAACTGTGCTTTGATGTATTCACTATAGTTCGGGTAATTTTCAGGGTCGAGCGCAGCAGCATTTTTCTGATCAACAATGGATATATTTGAAATCAGGCTTTTTTCGAGAAATTCACCCGCACTTAACCTAAACTCGGGGATGATACAATCCTTGTCGAACGGCTCTCCAAATATTTCGGAGGCATATTCGATCAATCGTTGTCGCTCCGTATCGCTTCCCAGCGTGGCAGAGGTGCCCACGCAGCACAGGTGATTTTCCGGTGTCTTGAGCCGCTCTTTTAAGCGACGAACCAGGCAGGCCAAATCGGTTCCCTGCGCACCATCAAACGTGTGAAGCTCATCAACCACCAGATAGCGCAGAATCTCCGGACTGTTGTTTCGCCACAGGGGGTAATCTCTGGAACGGATCAATAGGTAATCAAGCATTTTGTAGTTGGTTAATAAAATATCCGGAGGGGAGTGCCGCTGGGTATCCTTGTGGCTTATGATAAAGTCTTTAGACATCCCCATCTGGGGATCTTTTTCACTTTGGCCCACAAACAGACCTGCCGTGATGTTGTCCTTCAGGTTCTCATCCTTGTATATCACTTTTGCGATTCGGCCGGCCTGGTCGGTTGCAAGTGCATTCATGGGATATACGATAACCGCCTTGATGCCCGGCTCGCCGCGATGACGATAACAGTAATCGAGAATCGGGTATAAAAAGCACTCGGTCTTGCCTGAGCCTGTACCCGTAGCCACAATGGTCGATTTGGGTTTTAGCCCGGAGAGACGCTCGAAAGCCTTTTCCTGATGCAAATAGGGTGTGAAATCAACTTTTATGTTCGGGAAATGATCATCCTGACCATCCCCGTATCGAAATGGAAGCTGAATGGAAAGAAACGGGCCTTTAAAAACGTCGCCATCTACTGAAAGCAGGCGATCAACGATCCCATGGAAGAATGGTGTTGATACAGGAAAGGTGGTTTTCAGAAAATCTTCAACACCCTGTTGGAGCTGTTGAGAGAGCACGGATGGTATCATTTATCCCTGCCATTAAAGATTAAACCACGAATGACATGAATCAAACGAAAAAAAACAATTAGATGTGTCGTTCAATTACATCCGGGTTGCGCTAAACTTGCACCTGAATTACGCTTAATTTTTTTAAACGGCCTAATGTATTTCTTTGAATATCATAATGTTACACAGTTCGCATTGTGCAGTTATTGTGCTATTTTTCTCTTGTTGGCACAACAGAGCCCTTGTTTTCCGGATACCATTTGGCCGCACTGGTTTTGCCAACTATCCGGACTTTATGCTGCTTTTTTAATGCTGCAAGAAGGGCCTGCACCTGTCTTCTGGATAAGGTCGGGAGCGCTGTTTTGATTTGTTGTCTTGTGTCTATGTTCATGGTTGTAGCTATATTTTAATTTCCGTTTCCTGTCCGGCTTTATTTCTGCATAGATTTCAGCAAACGCTTCCCCTCATCGGTCAGGCGGTACTTTTGCAGACGGCTGTTAGGTTTGGCGGGGATAGTCATTTCAATATATCCCGATTTAAGGGCGGGTTGTAGGTAGCTTTTGTGGACATGTACGCGGTCTTTAAGCTCGAAAGCTTTGCGGATTTCTGTGCTACCAGAGTCTCCGGTTTTATGCAGCAATTCCAGGAGTGCCCGCACTGTAGGGGTGACTGTAGGGGCGACTGTAGGGGTGACTTGTACCTCCGACTCTGGCCGCAACTCAGTAGGGTCTGTTTGACGGGCCTCAAAATCAGGGCATTTGACAATGATCCGAAAAATATCCCCTTCGACCAACTCGGGGTCACTTCCACCATAGACTTTCCCGTATTTCATAAGTTTGCGCACACCGGAACCAAGTTCATCGGCTCGCCCGATTTCCCGGAAAAAGCGGGCAATCACCGGGTTTTTGGGAAAGGGCGAAAAGGTTTCCGGATTGATGAGGCCGAAGCCGTGTGGCTTGTTGCTGTTTTCGGTGCGAACCTGCCCGCGTTCAATAATGAGTTTGGCCGGAAAAGCGTTCATGTATTCACGGTGAATCAGGATATTCGATGCCACTTCCCGAAAAATAGCGTCGCGGATACTAATGCGCATGTCACCTTCCAAATAAAATGGATCAGGCAGGTGTTTTGCCACAAATGCCATGATGCGCTCATAAGTCTCAATCAGGTTGGTGCTGACAAAATCACGATCATCGTACCGATCGAGATTGACCTTGCGCAGAATAAGATCCGTACGGTGGTGCGGCACCACAGAGAGGATAACCTCCTCATTGCCTAGCAGCAGGATGCCCGCAAGCGTCACACCGCTTTTGCCGGTTTTACGATCGGTCTGGTAAAGCTGGGCGCTTTTCAACAGCTCCAGATCATCCATGGCCAGCCATGGATGATCTTTGCGCTGGAGACCCACGATTTTTCGCACCCGAGCAATCATGTCTTCTCGCAAGTCTGCCAGTGTGGCAAACGGATAGATCTTGTTCTCCGAGTAGGTGGTCTGTTTCCGGTGGTACAGCTCGGCAACCGGCCGTGTGTGATCGGTGATATCCAGGTCCCCGTCTTCATTACGATCGAAGATGCGCCCGTTACAACGGTGTACCTGAGAGCTCTCCGGAATAAAAATGTGAAGTACGGTTTTCCTGTCAATCTGTACTTCATCGACTGACAGATAACAGGACGGGTTGATTTTTTGCGGATTGTTGATGGCCGTTACAAAGTCTTTTTTAATCTGCTCCACGCTGCCGGGATCAACACCGGTCACTTCACCGGCATCACCAACCCCAAGCAACAGGGTTCCGCCGTGACGGTTGAGGAACGCGCAGACGGTCTTATAAATATCCCGGTTAAGGGTGCGCCGGCATTCCTTGAATTCAACCGAAATACCTTCACCCTGTTTTATTAATGCTTTGAGATCAGGCATCAGTTCCCCCTGATTTGATGACAAGCCAGGCGATGAGCTCGAAATCGAACTGCCGGCCAGCCTGTTTGAATTCGATGTGTTTGCTGTCTGCCAGCCGGATCCATTTTTTTAACTGCTTTGATGTTGTTTTCATGTGTTTAAAAACCTTTTTAAACCACGAAATACACGAATGACACGAAATTTATCTGTTCAATCTTATTCTGATTCAACATATGTGTGGATCTTTTTCCCTCTCTCTAACGAATAATCCTGCGGTAATTTGAGCGGGTTAATTTGAAAGTTATTGAAATATAGAGAGTTACCTCTACTTGATATTTAGTTAAACTGTACTGTTTTTAATTTTTCTATTGCTTCATCAATACTGATTTGTTCACTTTTAGTTATGTAATATTTTTGTTCCAGTTGCTCAAGAAATGAATATAACCAATTTACATTTTTATAAATCGACTTAAATTTATCGATAAAGTCTTCTATAGATATCCTGATTTCAGAATAGTTATTGTCAGATAGTAATGCTATGTTTGTTAAAGCATCCAAAACCAACCGGTCTAATCTTTCAAAATGATCCGATTGATTAAAGTCTTCCTGGTAGGTTGTCTCAAGCAATTCAGTCAGAAATGGTACTGCATCTAGGGTGTGCAATGAAGGGAGAGGTGATGTATCATACATATCTCTTGAAAAGTTTCGCTGATTTTTAATACAATTAACATAATAAGCTAAGGCATCCAAATCCTGTAATTTGATTAAATACTCGGCAGCTTTAAATTGTTCCGGTTCTCCAGAAGTTTGAAATAATTTTAAAAGAAATTCATGGGCATATGAGCTCTTGTTTTTGAGAAGTTCGTCAAGAACAGACCATTTAAAATCATCGGTAATATCAGGGAGACATTCTTCTAATTCAGTTAGTGAGTCAGATAGTTCGCAAACTGTCTCCAATGCTACTATGCGTATCTCATCATGTTTTTCTCTATTTGTATTGACGATTTCTTTTAAAGCGAATTTAAGGCCTTCTTTGATGCCATATCGTTTGCAATAATTAAGATGGTTCTTTAAAACATCATCGATAATGATGCCTTCTTCCAGGTTCTCCAAGATCCTTGATGACAATACATTTTCATCGAGATAGTCTTCAATATATTCGATTCCTTGCCTATCGTGATCAAAAGAAAGCATATCGAGTAGAATATGCTTTGGATATTCAAGATTAAACCTTCTGAAAAAGTACCATGAGTAGATTGCACTCGCACGGATACTATATGTTGTTTCGCCAGTTTTATTAATTGCGTTTTTAAAATCAACCTTATCAAGTATAGAGCTACACCAATTCGCAATCCAATCTTTTTGTTCTATGGAAATTATTTTCTCTTCATTGTTTACCAGCTTCTCGTATATTTGTGTAATACAAAACCAATCCCAATCCCAACTACTTATGGATTCAATTGAATTTTCTAACGTTATTTTTTTATCTTTAGCGATTATTCGTAAAATCTTGACTGCTAAGTCAGAATAATATAAATCCGGCCAGTGTTTAGTCCTTAGTTTGTACAGCTCTTTGGTCGTGAAAGCTTGTTTGTGTTCAAATTCGAAAATTCGCTCAATTTCATTAATCACTCCTTGTTTATTGAACAATAAATCAAAGTCTCGTTGACTTCTTTCCTTCCTTTCCTTTTCATAATCTCGGTCTGGAGGCAGGACAAATTTATTGTCAAATTTTTTATTAATGTTCTCATAGAATTTCACAAATAAATCTTTATTTTTCCAACGTAGCGTTTGAATGAATCGCCAAATATCATCTTCAGAAATGTTCTTTATCTCATATTGTTGAATCATATGTTCAAGGCATTGATCATCGGCTAAAGCTGATAGAAGATCCTCTTTGTAATGGCTTTTCTCACCTAAAGTCTTTTGGAAGGCAAAAAAGCATGTATTTGTATTTTCAAAAAAGCGTATGAACTGGCCGGCTTCCTCGTTCAGATGATTATCCAACATAGACAATGAAAAATTTACTGCAAGATCAAGTATCGAAACGTCTTTTGAATAAGCCTTTGATGCGTTTTCTGCCAGAAAAGAAACATCGTGCTTTCCAATAAATAAATCATGTAGATCTTTTTCATGATCTATAAAATAGCTTACGACTTTAATTATAGCCTCCGGTGATTTGACTTTTTTTAGGCCTTCGATCAGCTCAAATCTTTCATTTCCAAGTCTTGATCGTTGAACATTCGCGCTTGATACATGAAAACGGGCGTATATGATTCCTTCTAAAAAGATTTCAATGTACTCATCAAGAAAGTCACTGGTATGCAAAAAATAATACAAACCATAGCGCACCCAGTCGTTTTTGGAATCGCGCAACTCTGTAACAATTTTATTAACTATATCTTTCGAGTTGATCTGCAATGCACTTAAAGCCATGAGAGCATCTTGCTGAACAGATTCAGTTGTCTCAATATCAAGCTTATTAACTGCAGCTTTTATTAGAAGATCGCTTGTTCGGCCCTTGAAAGAATGAGGCAGGCGCATTGTGCCTAATATTTGAATAGCATTACCGAGTGATGTTAAGTGTTTTGCTACTTCAATCTCAGTTAATAAAAATTTTATAATTTCATCTAATTGTCCAAACCTCCCAATTTCATCATATCTAAATTTGTCTCTATCAATCCAAATTTGTCTTTCTTTATAATAATTGAATACATCCTTGAAAATCTTAATCTTATAAGTGTCTTCAATTTTATCAGGCTCAAATTTGATTGCAATTTCAGGCTGATTCTCTAAGATCCAATCGAGTAATTCAGGATCTTCAGAAATACTTAATAGAAAGGAAAGAGTATTTATCCAAGATGGGATGATTCTTTTGTGTTCTGGTTGAAAGGAAACAAAATCTTTTATTATATCGAGAGACTGGCGTGATAAGATTTTCGCAGCAAGATATTCCTGGATGTTATTATGCTCAAACTGCCATGTAACACCTTCATCCTCTGTCCTCCAGGTTGTGCAATGCTTGATCAGATCTCTTAAAGTTAGATCTGGTAATATTGTTTTTAATTCATCACCTAAAATATAATTTCGACCTAACGTCTCCATCCCCAATGCAACATATTCAATAGTCTTTACAATATTATCCCGATTTTCATTTAGTTCGATTGTTGTGCGAAAATGATCTTCATCAAATGTAATCCTTGAAATTAACAAATTCTCAAAAATTAAAGCTTTGCTGTTTGGCAAACTATTATTCACTTCGAACAAATCAACCAACTCAACTAAAT
>CAZXNP010000014.1:0-14482 GCA_964642035.1 uncultured Anaerolineales bacterium
TGCGGCCGTGTCGCCGCGAGACAGCTGCGTAACGCCCCCACCCCGCGGCTCGCGCGCGTCCCAGCCTATGGATGCCCCCCGCGGGCAAGCTGGTGGCGCTGCCGGGAGCCGGCGTTGCTCCGCCGGAGCCCCGACCGCAGCCAGACAGGGCCACCGCCGCCAGGACGACGGCCCACTCCCGCGCCATGCCGGGCGCACCGCGGCGCCACGCCGGGGCGGTGGATGGCGCGCCTATTGCTCTGCTTCGAATCGTCATCCGCCCTGGAGGGTTACGGCCTCCGCCAGGGGAACTGAAATGGTGTCCGAGGCAACATCCGTGACCGGAGCCTGGAGGCCCGAGTCAGGGAACACGGCATCTAGGGAGGCCTGATTGAACTTCCTATACCTGAGGCGGGCGGTCATGGTCAACTCGCCCTCGGCATCCTCCGGAACCCTGAACTTGTATTCCACGGAGTCGCTCTTCCCGGGGAAGAGCGCCCGCTTCGATCGGGCCCCCACCATTTGCCACAGCTCGTGGCGCTCGATGACATCGCCTTCCGTGGTGATGGGCTCGGCCTTGAGGGTGAAGGAATCGGGCTCGATGTAGTTGCTGGCATCTAGCAGACCGGAATGATAGACCTGGCGGCCGTCGCCATCGGTCACAACGAACTCCACCCAGGCCTCGATCAGATCTAGGGGCCCTGTTGGAAACTGATGCCCCACCTTGCGGTTCTCCATGGCCACCCGCACGACGACCTCGTCCCCCTTCGTCGCCTCGTCAGGCGCAATGATCGTCACCGGGACGATCGGCCCGTCGGGCCACACATCCTGTGTCTCGGGCACGACGACCTTGCCCTCGAGCCAGTCCTCGGTCCTCCGAATGTGCTCGGCGGCGTTGTCCAGCTCGAGGAGAGCCGGCATCACCTGGTTGGCGGCGACGGAGGCGTGATCGTGGTGCTGGCCCATCGGCCGCCGCGGGTTGTTCGGGTCCCCGAGAGTGGGGTCGGTGCTGTGTTCCACCAGGCGCATGTGACACTGCTGGCACACGAGGGTCTTCTCGGGCTCTTCCTCGTTGTTCCAGATGCCTTCCTTCCAGTCATCGTACTGATTCTGGAGCTGCACCCATCCGAAGTCGTTGATCTCCTCGTCGATGAACTGCTTGTGGCAGGAACCGCAGAACTCGGGGCTTTCCACCAGGTCGGCAACCTTGAACTCGGCCACATGCTTTCGCGGGTAGGTCCGGATCAGGAAGCGGCCCAGGGCCGCCCGCACGCCCCCATCCTCGCCATCTGACTCTGACTGCGCCAGATCCGCCTGGAACAGATACGGCTCGGGGGGCGTGAGGACGTAGCTGGCGTTGCCCTTCACGTCCACCTGGGTGATCCGGTGGCACACGACACAAGAGACACCCTCCCCGTGGTTCGGGGCCTTCAAGCCCATGGAGGCGTCTTTGTACCCGGCCAGCAAGCTAATGGGATCGTGGCACCCGCCGCAGTACCGCGGCGCCGGGGCTCCTTCCTGGTCCACCATGATGTCCTGGACGGCCAGGTGGGCAAGGTCCATCGAGCTATACCTGTGGGCACTCACGGCCCACTCGTCGTAGATTTGCTTGTGGCACCCGGACGCGCCGCAGCCCGCCGAGCCCCCCAGGAGGTCGGGGTGGACAACCGTGCCGTCGGCCGTAGTGACCTGGCTGGGGGCGAAGGGCGAACTACCCTCAGTGATCTCGTAGTCGGGGTTGAGGGTCCACGACTCGTAGTCCGGGGTGCCGACGGTGGCCGCCAAGACAGCGGTGGCCCCAAGTAGCACCACCAGGAGCGCCGCGGCCCCACGGTAGGAGAAGGAGGCAACCTCCGTGAGGTCCCCAGCCGAGACGGTGGCCAGACGGCGCCGGGCCGCCACGATCAGGTGCACCAGGAGCAGGACGATTGCCACGTAGCTGCTCCAGGCGTGGACAGACTGCCAGGTGTAGCTGATCCGGGAGCCCTGCCACCCCTCCACTGATAGGATCACGCCGGAAGCGGCGATTATCAAGAGGACCACGGCTGCCAAGACGCCGCTCCAGGGTACCGCCGGACTCGCATCCCCCGAGCTGCTTCGAGCCGCATGGAGCTGCTGGACCACGAGGTAGGGCAGGAAGAAGAGGAGCCCCACTGCCGTGTGGACCAACACCATGTGCTGGACCGTAATGCTGAATGGGCCGAAGGCGATCAGCAGCCCGGTGACGGCTTCAAAGGCGAGGAATCCGGTGACCAAAGACAGAACGGTCTTGGCCCTGGACGCCCGGGTCGACTCGGCGGACGGCATTTCTCTCCTCCTCCAACTGGCGCTGACGGGACGTTGGGTGGCGCGGTGAGGGCCGCTGTGGGGACGGAGCGGCCGGCGAGACGCCTCGTCTGCTCGACGGATTGGGGCAACCATCCGGGATCGGCGAGACAGTCCGCCGTGATACGCACGACGTGTAGCGCAGCCTGCCCTTAGGGCCGCACCCCGTGACGGTGAGCCTGCCGCCCCACGGTTGCGCCGGCATCCGCCAAACGCGCACAGACACGTAGGTCATTCGGCCTATGTAGGGCTGCGGGCGTAACCGGGCGCCTATTGACACGGCGTGTAGACTGCCTCGTGGCCCATGATTCAGCCGGCGGCGAGGGCGGCCGGCGGCGCCCCTGCGCCGATGCCCTTCGGGAGGTCGACATGCACGAGGATTGCCCTTCTTATCGGCCACGCCGTCCAGGAGTGCGGCCGAAGAGCCCCTTCGGCATTCGGACCGGGCTTCCAGTGGCAGCCGCGGCCGGTGCCCTTCTCCTGGCCGCGGCCACGTCCCTGACGGGCGGCTGCCGGGCGGCAGCCCCCGAAGCAGAACCCTCCCCAGACGCATCGCCAGCCGCCACCGACACCAACGCCGGAGGTCCGGAGGCTGGTCCAGCCGCGGAGGCTCGCCGGCCGGCTGAACGAGCTCAACTCCTCCTGGCCAAGGGCCTGGCCCACGCCGATCTCGAGGAGTGGGATGATGCCCAGCGGGTCTTCCAGGACCTAGCGGACCTAGTGCCGGACGAGCCGGTGGCGCGTCTGGACCTGGCCGTGGCCCTGTATCAGCAAGGGGATCTGGACGCCGCCTCGGCCATTCTGGACGATCTGGTGATGCCGGGGGGCGCTTGGGGGAGCGCAAGGCTCGACTACTACCGAGGCGTCATCGCCAGCCACCAGGGTGATCCAGACGCGGCATTTGCCCTCTACGAGGCGGCTTTCGAGGCCGCCCCCGACGAGGCCGCCTACGCCTTTGCCGCCGCCCAGGAAGCCATGAAGGCCACCGACGTGAGCCAGGCGCGCCGGGGTGAGCTCTTGGCGGCGGCCCATGAGCTTTGGGGCGACAACACCACCATCGCGACGGCATATGCCATGTGGGCGGTGGCGAGCGCGGAGGGTACAACTCGCCGCCGCGGCCTCGAGGTACTGGCCGACGTCGTGGAAGCCGTGGGGGGCGAAGACGTGGCTGCCGCCCTTGCGGAGGGAACCGCCGATCTGGGATCGGCAGCCCCCGGCCTTCCGCCGCCGAGGCTGCAGATCGTTGCCAACCTCGTCCAGGCCACGGCCCGCTTCGGCCGAGACCAGGCGGCCGTGGACGCCCGCCTACGGATCGCCCCCCTAGACCAGTTCGTCTCATGGCGCCTGCGGCCACGGACAGCCTTCTTGGCGCCACCAATCTCCCTCGTGACCGGCGACGGCCTCGATATGCCCGCCCTGGCACCGGGGGAGAAAGTGATCGCGGCTGTGGTCATGGAGGATGCGACATCCCTCGAGGAGAGCGCGCCCCAGGACTCCGGCATCGTGCTGGTCACCGACCAACGACTGATCTGGCGAGGGGGCGGCACCTCCGCCCCGCAGGCATCCCCCGTGCCCCCCGGTGGCGTGGCCGGCGCAGCGGCCGGCGACTTCGACACCGATGGCCGGATGGAGCTCCTCCTCCTCACCGAGGGGGGCATTCGAATCCTGAAGCGCGGCGCCGCCGGGTGGTCAGAGCTGTGGGCCGACCGCAGCTTGGCGGACTCCGGGGCCCTTCTGGATGCGGTTCCCGTTGACTACGACCACGACGGCGATCTCGACATCATAGGCTTGGCGAGGCCTGGCGAGGCGGTGGTGTTCTTGAATCGAGGCGATGCCGGCATCGACGGTCCTGCCCCCATGCCTATCGAAGGCGGCGGCCACTTCAGCCGAGTCACCGCCTTCGACGTTGACGGCGACGCCGATCTCGACCTTGTTTTGGCGGGCGACGGGAACTTGGCCGTGCTGGCCAACGACCGGCAAGGCAAGTTCAGCCGCCGGGAGGACCTGGACCTGGATGGGGCGCCGACGCGCATCATTGCCGGCGACTATCGCGGCGACGGCCACACCGGAGTCATAGTCCTCACGCCGGCGGGCCTCCACTTCTTCCGGGGCACCCCCGACGGCACCTTGGCTGTCGATGATCTGGCCGACGCCAGCGCCGCCGACGTGGGCGACGTGCTTGAGGTCCACGATGTGGGAGCGGCCGACCTGGACCTCGACGGAGACCAGGACCTGATCGTGGTGGGCGAGGCGGCGCCCCAGGGGGCGTCCCTCGTCGGCCTGGAGAACGGCGGCGGCGGCTTTTTCCGGATGGAGTCCCGGCTGGCGGAGCCCAGCGGCACCGCCTGGGACGGAGTGCTGTTGGCCGATCTGGACGGCGACAATGATCCGGACGTGCTGGCGTGGTCGGCGGCTGGGCCGCCGGTGTCCTTGGTGGCCGAGGGCGCCGAGGACCAAGGGTGGTTTGGCCTCCAGCTGAGAGCCCCCCGGGGCAAAGTGCCCCTCGACGCCAAGGGGGCCCAGGTAGAGGTCTACGCCGGCGGCCGATACGAGAAGCTGCTGCCCGAACACCCGAACCTGGTCGTCGGCGTGGGCTCACGTACCCCTGACTTGGTGCGCATCACCTGGCCGAACGGCATTTCCCAGTACCTGTTCGAGCCCGAAGTCGGCGGTGAATACGTCGTGGTCACCCTGGAGCTCAAGGTCGAGGGCTCATGCCCCTTCCTGTATGCCCGCGACGGGGAAGACATGAGGTTCGCGACGGACGTCCTCGGCCTTGCCCCCCTTGGCCTGCAGGTGGCCCCGGGCATCTATGCCAGGCCCGACGAAGAGGAGTACGTGCGGCTGCCCGACTGGGTGCAGCCGGTGGACGGCGCCCTGGACCTCGTTCTCACGGAGGAGCTCAGGGAGGTCCTTTACCTCGATCAAGTAGAGCTGGTTGCCGTGGACGCCCCGCGAAGCGTGGAGGTTTTCAACCACGAGCGATGGTACCCTGGCCCAGTGAAGGGCCTGGGCCTCGAGTTCCTCGGCCCCCTGGAGGCCCCGGTGGCGGTGACGGACTTCCAGGGTCGCGATGCCCTCGACATTATCGAGGCTGAAGACCAGAGGTATTTGACCAACTTCCCGGGCAAGGGCCGTTACCAAGGCACGGTGGCCACCCACTCCCTCGTCATCGAGCTTCCCGAGGACCGAGCCCGAAGGGACCACCTTGGGCTACTCATGGTCGGTTGGCTCCACTGGAGCAACACGAGCAACAACATCGCCCGGGGCCAGGATCCCGGCGGCCAGTTCCTCTTCCCGACCCTGGAGGTGCCAGCTGGCGACGGCGGCTGGAGGGAGGTGGCCAACGACGTTGGCGTTCCGGCAGGCAAGACAAAGCCGATCGTGGTGGACCTCGGGGGCCTCCTGAATCCCGCGGATCCCCGGGTCCGCATCACCACGAACATGGAAGTGTATTGGGACCGGATCGCCTTCGGCACGATCCTCGACGACGACGCCGTGGAGCACCAGGTGCGCCGTCTGGCGCCGGCCACCGCCGACCTTGCCTTCCGAGGCTTCGCCCGCTGGTATCGGCCGGCACCCAACGGCCCATATGAATTCGACTACGGCGAGCTGCGCCCCTATCCGTGGCGAGTGGGCGCGACGGGCCGGGAATTCCCCATCGCCTGGGACGAACTGGCGGGAAACTACACCGCCTTCGGTCCAGTGGACGACTTGGTGACGACGAAGGACGACCAGCTGACAGTTTTCGGCTCGGGAGAGCACCTCAGCATGCGCTTCGACGTGGCCTCCCTGGGTCCGCCGGCGGCGGGCCAGCGCCGCGCCTTCTTCCTCCATCTGGAGGGTTGGGACAAGGACGGTGACTTCAACGTCGCTACATCCCAGGCCGTGGGCCCGATGCCCCACGCCGCCATGGACACTTATCCCGACACGGGTCCGGCGGCAAAGCTGCCATCCGCCTGGAAAGACCAGACCCTCACTCGGTTCGTGCCGGCCCGCCGTCTGCGGGACCGGATGGACGCGCTATTCGGAGGGCTTCAGACCGAGTGACCACCTCGGACAACGAAGAGAACGGCAGGCCGCGCCCGATGGCCACCGTGACCCGGGGCAACCGGGACGGGCTGGCTTCCAGGCCACGGCGCTGCCCGTGGCGTCCTACCCGATGCGGCGGAACTGGTGTACCCTGGCCAGCCTGATGCGTGACACCGCCTGGCGATTTGCCGTAGCCGCCGGGGTGGCCCTGGCGCTGAGCGCTGGCCTGGCCACCGCACCTGCCATGGCCCACGGCACCGCGGACCAAGTAAACGACCCCCCATCGGGGACCAGTTTCGGGTGCGGCACCTCCGGCCTCAGCCTGTACCAATCCTTCACCCCGGCCATGGACACCCTGGTGGCCTTCGACGTGGTCATGCGCGTGGGCGGCTCGTTCCCGGCGGCCGGGGTCAGCCTCGCCCTCGACATCCACGACGGCACACCCAATGGGCCCGTTATTGCCACCACGACCACTGCCGTGGCCGGACCCCAGGCCCCGGCGGCGACCGTCCGGCCCCACTTCGACCTGCCGGCGCCGGTGCCTGGGGTGTCCGGGCGGGTGTTGGTGGCCGAGCTGCACAGCCCCGCCGAAGCAGGAGTGCCGGCGGCCACGTACGTGTCTTGGTTTGGTCGAAGGGATGACCCGTACCCGAGGGGCAATGCCTTCGGGTGCACGGCCAATGCCGCGGCCGACAACGACTACAACTTTGTCAGCTACGGAGTGGCCGCTGGCGATGCCGTCGCCGAGGTGTGCCCCCAGATTGTGGGCCGCGTCCCGGCGGCGGCTATCCAGGCGGCCCTGGCCGACCCGACGGCGGTCTTCGGATACAACCAGCTCGAAGTGCCCGGAAGACCGCCGGGGCCCTTCAACCGACGGCGGACGCGCTTGACGATGCACAATCTGGCTACCCCGTTCCACGTCGTCTACAACCGCCTGGTGTTCCGAGCCGGCTGTCCTTAGGAGTCCGGCCGAGAACCCCTAGGGGGCCGGCCCCCTAGCCGGACCGTCGCGGTTCAGGGCGGGTCTCGCCGCGCCACAGCCAGTACGAGTAGATCACCAGGCCGATGGCGCCAGCTATTGCCCAGCCGAGGGCGATGGTGAACAACCACGCCCACCGGGTGGCGCCGGCCACAGCCAACAGCGCCCCGGCAACCATGAACACCCGGCCCCCGGCCTCATGGGTGCGGCGCCACACGGTCTCGCTTGAGAGGGTCCAGGGTGTCCTTATGCCGGCGAACCAGTTCTGCTCGAACCGGGGCAGCAACGCCCCCAGCCCGACAAGAAGCACTCCGATGGCGCTGAGGACGACGCGGCCGGTGTCTACCCCACGGCCGGCCGCGGCGGAGACAATCGTGAAGTGCACCGCCAACATCATGAGCACCAGCCCGACCCGGAGGGCCGTGTAGGCGCCGGCAAAGCGGGGGTAGTTGGCCCGCTTGGGGTCGATCCGGGGCACGACCAGCAGCAGCCCATAGAGCAGGATGCCCATGGCCGGCACAAGGAGGAGGCCGACGGGCTTCGACGACCACCCGTCCACCTGGCCGTGAATGTCCCAGTGGGTGGGAATGCGGTCCGGTGCCCCGGGCCACACCCACGCCGAGGCGGTGAACATCGCGGCCACGACGGCCCACTGTAGGGCCTCAACCTGCCATCGGATCTTCATTCGCCACCTCCCTGACGCATAGCGCCGCTGCACTCCCCTTGCGGCAACTAGACCGCCACCAGGGACTACGACGGAAGCAGCGCCAGGGTATCACTGCCACCGGGGGTATCCAACAGGTTGGCCTCCACCGCCGGCGAGCCGTATTCTCCCATGGGCGAGTCCGGCGCGGCGGCCCCGCCGGGGCCAGCCCGTCCTCGCCGACGCCGGTGTCTACCGGCAGGAGAACTGCTGCGATGCGCCCAACCCCGTCGCGAGGCCCCGGCCTCCCGCGCCTCCCAACCCCCTGGCCCTTGCTGGCGGCTCTGGCGGTGCTTGCCGCAGGCGCCGTGGCCATGGCCGCCCCCGGACCCCAGGGACCCACCGCCGGCGCCGGACTTGTCCCGGCCCAACCGACAAGCCTCGCCTCGGGCTTCACATCGGCTTGCGGCGGCCCGAACCCCTTCTTCGCCGCCACGCGTTTCGGCGGCGACCTCCTGGACGACGCCGCCGGGCGGCAGCCGGCCGTCGTGGCCTTCCGGATGCCGGGCGCCTCCGGCACGCCGGAGCAGCTCACCCTGGCCTCAGTGGCCGACGTTGGCGCTGTGTATGGCCTGGCCTACGACCACGGACGCCGCCAACTCTACGCCGCGGCCTTCCACCGCCGCGGCGCCGGTTTTGGCCCCGGTGGCCCGGGGGCCATTTACCGCCTCGATCTCGATTCCGGAGGCTTCGAGCAGTGGGCCACCATGGAGGCCGGTCCAGATCATCACCGGGCCCGGGACAACGACGATCAGGCGGCCGTCAGCTGGCTTGGGCGCGCCAGCCTCGGAGACATAGACCTGGACGCGACCACGGGGCGCCTCTATGTGGCCAACCTCTATGACGGGCGCATCCACGTGTTCTCGACGGCCGACGGCGTCGAGGTGGCGAGCTTCCCGAACGGTGCCGCCGCCGAACCGTGGCACCGCACGGCGGTGGTCTTCGGCTTGGGAATCCTGGACGGGGTGCCGTACCACGGCGTCACCAATGCCGAAGACCTGACCGGCCACGTGTACGCCAGCGACCCCGATGGCGCGAACACCAGAGAGGTCGCCACCTTTGACCTGCCGGGGCCGTGGATCACGCTGCTGAAGCCCGTGCTGAACGACATCGCCTTCCGCCGCGGAGGCGGGGCGGCCATCGGAGCCCGGAGCCTGCAAGTGGACGGCTACCTGTCGAGGCTGGACCCGGCCAGGATCGGTGGCCAGCTGTTCCGGGCCGACACGTCCACCAGTCCGTGGCTCGTACAGCCTGGGGCCGGATCATCCTTTGGCGCCGTGGCCACTTTCCCGGGCCTCGATCTGTTCGTGACCCCCACCTACACCTTCAATAGCGGAGCCGCTACCTGGACGATGCTCACTCGGTGGATCGATGGCCCCAGTCACCAGAGGCAGAGGGAGGGGCGCATCGCCGTTTCTGTCCCTGGCGATTGGCGCACCCTGGCCGGCATGGGCGACGTGGAGGCCCTGTGTGCCCCCCGGGACGCCCTGGATCCCGGCTGGATCGCCACGGCCACCTCCAGCGCGGCCAAGACGGCCACCGTGGCCCCTCGGGCGACGGAAACGGCGGCCATGGCCACCCGCACCGTGCTGGCGGCCACCGTCACCGCCCAAGGCACGGTTGTCGCCGCGACCCTGACGGCCCACGCTCCCACGGAGACGGCCGTGGCCCGGGGCCAGGCCGGTACCGCCACGGCCCTGGCCACCAGGAAGAGCGCTGAAGTGGTGGACGCCACGGCCACGGCGGCGGCGAGCAACCTGGTCACCGTGGGCCAGAGCTGCGACAGCCTCAACCCGTACTTCGTGGTCTCCTGCTTTGCCCAGAATCTCACGGGAGTCCAGCTCGACGACGAGCCGGCAATCATCGCCTTCAACGATTCCAGCGCTGCCGGCGGCGGCGCTCACATTGCCATCGCCAGCCAAACCGACGTCGGGGCAGTGTACGGCCACGCCTACGACTGGCGTCGCCGTCAGATCTACGTTGGCGCCTACCACAAGCGGGGCACCGCCTTTGGCGCTGGCGGGCCCGGCGGCATCTATCGCATCGACCTCAATACCGGCGCCGTGGAACTATGGGCACGCCTCGACGCCGGGCCGGACATGCATTGGCAAGGCCCCAACCGCGACTCGGCCGGCGCCGACTGGACGGGCCGGGTCGGCCTCGGGGACCTTGAGATGGCCGAGGACGGCGGGGCACTGCTGGCCATCAACCTGTGGGACCGGCGCATTTACCGTTTGTCGGTGCCCGGCGGCCAGGTCATCGACTCCTTCCCCAGCGGCGGCACCGGAACCTTCTGGGCCAACGACGCCCGGCCCTTTGCCTTGGGGGTTCGAGGCGGATACCTCTACCACGGCGTCGTCGATAGCGCCGAGTCCACTTCCGGCGGCAGCCTGCCGACGGCCTTCGTCTTCCGCTCTCGGCCGGATGGCTCGGACATGCGCGAAGTCGTCCGGATCCCGATGAGCTACGGCCGGGCGCTGCCCTGGGGCCCCTGGATATGGGCCGCCCCGGAGTCCATGCCGGGTCCGCCGCTGCTCACCGACATCGAGTTCCAGCCAGATGGCGATCTGGTGCTGGGCTTCCGGGAACGCAACGGCGACACAACCCTGCTTCGGGCGGGCCACGGCGATCTCCTCTTGGCCGAGTGGGTGGCGCCGGCCGTGGCGGCGGTCAAGAACTTCAACCACTACAATGACCGGGTTAGGCACCCGGAGACCACTTGGGGGTCCATAGCCTCGCGGCCCGGGGCCGACGTGGTCGTCACCACGGGGGTGGATCCGGAGACTATCTGGAGCGGCGGCGCATTCTGGTTCGACAACAATTCCGGCAACGTGTTCGGCACGGAGACCATTTACGTCACGGACCGCAACCGGGTCACGGACCCCACTTTCGCCAAGACCTCGGGCCTGGGGGACATCGAGTCGTTGTGCCCGCCGGTGGCAACCCCCACCGCCTCGCCGTCGCCGACCACCACCCCGACGGCAACTGCCACTCGGTTGCCGGAGCCCATCTACCTGCCCCTCATTCTGGGCGAACGGTGCACCGAGCGCCGGGCCCACGCTGACATCGTGCTGGTCCTCGACGTGTCAACCAGCATGCGCCGCGAGACCGCCGCCGGCAGGCGAAAGATGGAAGCCGTCCAGGACGCGGCTCTCCTCTTCCTGGACCAGATCAGGCTCACGTCGGACGAGGCCGGCTCCTTCGACCAGGTGGCCATCGTGGGTTTCAACCGCGACGCCTGGATAGCCCAGAGCCTCACGAACCGGGTGGCCGACCTGCAACTCGCCATCCAGCTGCTGCCGGACCGCATGAAGCAGTTCACTCGCCTCGACCTCGGCCTCAAGCGTGGTGGGGAGGCCCTGACCGATCCCGCCCGGCGCCCGGACAACCGCGGCGTGGTGGTGCTGCTGACCGACGGACTGCCGAATCAGGTGCCCTACGCCGAGGACGGCACTATGGAGACCACGGTCCTTGAGGCGGCCCGAACCTTGAAGGCCGCCGACATCAGCGTCTTCACCATCGGCGTGGGCCGGCCCGATGCCCCGGACCCCATCGACCGCATCAACGCCGAGCTGCTCCGCCAGGTGGCGTCCCAGCCCGACATGTTCTTCCAGACGCCAGACGCCGAGCAGCTGGGAGCCATCTACGGCCAGATTGCCGTCACCATCGGCTGCCCGCCGGGGCGTCACAAGTGGGGCGAGCCCTGGCCATAGGGCCACCTGGGCCCCTGGTTCGCTGCCGTCAGCGGTGCCCCTGGGGCGTCGGCGCCTCCACGTCAGGGATGGGGCGTGGCCGCTGGTCGCAGCTGGGGTACAAGCAAGGTCAACCCAGAGTCACGGGCCCGCCGGGCGGCTCGCGCCGCATCGGCTGGCCACTCGGGCTCCGGGAGGGTGGTCAGCACTACAATCGCCACGGGCGACTGCGGGGAGCGGCGATGCCCGACGAGCTCGTCGGCGGCCAGGGTCACGCCGCGCCCCAGGTCGCGCCGGCCGCCGGCCCTCAGCCGGCTAAGGGCCCGGTGGGCCTCGGTCAGGTTGTCGGTCAAGGGGAGCACGACCCGGGCATTGCCCCCGGCGGATACCACACCTGCCCGACTTCCGGCGGCCATGGTGCCCAAGAACCGCCGGGCCCCAAGTTTCGCGGACCGCACTGCCCGCGGACCCGCATCATCGGAGGCATCGACCACGAGCACCACATCCATGGCGGCCCGAGGAGTAACCACCCGCGCCGCCCCGCCCTGGAGAGCTGCCGGCAAGTGGAGGGCGGCGGCCCACTCCTGGTTCGGCGGCGCCGTGGCCTCGGCCAGCCCCACCGTGGCCGGCGGGGGGCCCGATGCCCCCGTGGACCCCAGCGCAACGGCCATCACCGAAACCACGAATGCCAGCAGCCCCAAACCCGAGGAGAAACAGAGCCTGCTGGACATCCATCCACGCCTTGCCATTGACATACTCACCCTATCATAGCCGGCGGCTGGAGGTTAGATCGTGATTCGGCCGGTGATGACGGGCCAGCACCAGGGGCCACCCCCATCAGGCGCCGGGGGATTAGATCAGGGCGTCGCCGCGGCCAGGACGCGAGCCACCACCGACGACACCGCGGCCGGATCGTCGACGATGAGCTCCCCGGGCAGGGCCCCCTGGGCGTGCAGCCGCTTGCGGGTCATGGGCGTGGCCACCGCCACCACCGCCATGCCGGCCCGTACTGCCGCCTCCACTCCAGCCGGGGAATCCTCCACCACCAAGCACTCGCCGGGCAGCACCCCTAGCTCAGCGGCCACGAGGAGGTAGATTTCGGGATCCGGCTTCCCGTGCTCCACGTCGTCCCGAGTGGCGACGGCGTCGAAGGCGGCCTCCAGACCCAGGGCGCCCAGGACTCGCCAGGCCTGACGGCAGTGGGACATGGTGGCCAAGCCAACCGCCTCACAGCCGGCCCGGGCCTGGGCCAAGAGGGCCATGTTGTTGGGCCACTGGTGAGACCGAATGACGTCCGGGTCCGCCAAGAGGGCTTCGTAGTGGCTGAGGCGCAACTGCACGAAGGCCTGCCATGGCGTCGAGACCCCAAACTCGGCGGCCCGGGCCGCCGCGGGGACCTCCAAGCCGAAGCGGTCGACCAGGGCGGTGGCCACCTCCCGGCGGGAGCGTCCGACCACGTCCTTGAATGCCTCGAAGACGGTGGCCGCCTCCAGTCCAGGCCTCAGGTCAAGGGCGGCCAGGGCGTAGGAGCGGGCCTTCAGTTCCTCGGTCCTGACCAGGGTGCCGTCGAGGTCGAAAACCATCGCCCGGATTTCGCCCCCGAGGGCCGGGGCAGGAGGCTCCCGGGGCGGGCCACTCGGCGGCGAACCGGGGCCTGGCACCGGCCTCATCGACCGAGCACCCTCTTGGTTGTCGCCACCACATGCGCCACGGTGAAGCCGAACTTGGCGGCCAGGTCGGCCATGGGCGCCGAGGCACCAAAGCTGTTCATGCCAAGGATGGCGCCCCGGGGCCCGGTGTAGCGCTCCCAGCCCATGGGAGACCCCGCCTCGACGGCCACCCGGGCCCACACCTCGGGGGGCAGCACCTGGTCCCGATAGGCTTCGTCCTGGTCCTCGAACAGCTCCCACGACGGCATGCTGACCACCCGGGCGCCGATGCCGTCGGCCGCCAGGGCCGCCGCGGCGTCGAGGCACAAGGCCACCTCGCTCCCGGTGGCGATCAAGATCGCGTCGGGCCGGGGCTCGCCCTCTGGATCCGACAGGACGTAGGCCCCTCGGGCCAGCCCGCTGGCGGGGCCCAGGGAGCTCCGGTCCAGGGTGGGCAGCTTCTGGCGGCTGAGGATCAGGGCCGCGGGCCGGTGCCGAAAGCCCATGATGGTCCGCCACGCCTCCACGGCCTCGTTGGCATCGGCGGGGCGTATCGTCACCATGCCAGGTATGGCCCGCAAGTTGGCCAACTGCTCCACCGGCTGATGGGTGGGCCCGTCTTCGCCCAAGCTGATGGAGTCGTGGGTGAAGACGGCGACTGTGGGTAGCTCCATCATCGCGCTCAGGCGCAAGGCGGGGCGCGCGTAGTCGCTGAAGACGAAGAAAGTCGCCCCAAAGGGCCGGAGATGGCACAAGGCCAGGCCGTTGACGATTGCCGCCATGGCGTGCTCTCGTACCCCGAAGTGGAGGTTGCGTCCCCCCGGAGAGGCCCTTTCCAGATCCCCGGCCCCGTCGAAGGCGAGATAGGTCTTGGTGGATGGGGCCAGATCGGCCGCCCCGCCGATGAGCCACGGCACTCGGGCGGCAATGGCGTTCAGCGCCTGGCCGGCGCTGGATCGAGTGGCCATCCCCACCGGATCGGCCTCGAACACCGGCACCTCGGCATCCCAATCGACGGGCAACTCGCCTTGCCGCATCAAGTCGAGGTCCCTGGCCAACGCCGGGTGTGCCCCGCTGTACTCGTCGAACCGTGCCACGCATTCGTTCCATAGTGCCGGCGTCC
>CAZXNP010000015.1:0-13454 GCA_964642035.1 uncultured Anaerolineales bacterium
CCTCCGGCGGGGCGGCCTCAGCCTCCGGTTCCTCGGCGGCCGGGGTCTCCTCCTCCGGCGGGGCGGCCTCAGCCTCCGGTTCCTCGGCGGCCGGGGTCTCCTCCTCTGTCGGTAGCCGCAAGTGCTCAGGCACCCGGCGCATGCTCAGCCCAATGCGCTGGCGCTGCGAGTCGATGGACAGCACTTCCACGGCCACCTTCATGCCGGACCTCACCACCTCCCGAGGGTACTCCACCCGCTCGTCGGACAGCTCGCTGATGTGAACCAGGCCTTCCAGGCCACTCGGAAGCCGGGCGAAAGCCCCGAACTTCGTCAGATTAGTGATCTCGGCATCCAGGATCTGGCCGATGTAGTGCTCGTCCTCCACCGTAGACCACGGATCCTGTTGCAGCCGCTTCATGGACAAGCCGATCCGCCGCCGCTCCCGGTCGAGGGACAACACATAAACCTCGACCTCATCACCCACCGAAACGACCTCCCGCGGGTGCCTTCCCCGCTCGAAGGTGAGCTCCGACACGTGAACAAGACCGTCGGCGCCGCCCAGGTCCACGAAGACGCCAAAATCCGCGATGGAGCTAACCCGACCCTTCCGCACCTCGCCCTCGTGAAGGTCGGCCAGAAGCTCTTGTTTTTGAACGGCTCGCCACTCTCGAAAGGCCCGCCTCTCGCTCATTATCAACCGCCGCTGCCGGCGACTCACCTCGATGATCTTGACTGGTATGACCACCCCGACGAGCTCCTTCAATCGCTCGTTGACAGGCACATCGGCCGCCACCCGGGAAAGGCTGACGAGGTGACTCTTGGGTACAAAGGCCTCCAGGGCACCGAAGCGGACAATAGCTCCGCCCTTGTTGTATCCGGACACCGGAATCTGGAGAATCTCGCCGCTCTCCATGGTCTCCCGCGCCCGACGCCAGTCCTTTCGTGTGAGCCCCTGGTTGATTGAGACCAGGAAATCGCCGTCTCCTGTGGGACTCCGCAGGACCACGACCTCGATCTCATCGCCAACATTGATGTCGTCGATATAGCCAGGCGGCAAACGAGTCAAGTCCGTGGAGGGCACGATCCCCTCCCTCTTTGCACCCACGTCCAAAATGAGCTCGTCCGCGGACTTAGTCACTACCCGACCAGTGACCACATCGCCCCGCTCGAAGGCCCCCGGCTGAAACTCGTTCTCCTCCATCAGCAGCTGCATCATAGGCACTTCTTCGCCCTCGGGGGCAGTGTCTCCCTCCGCTCCGGCCTCGGCCGCCCCCTCCCCTTCCTCTCCAGCGGCTGGAGCCAGAGCAGCGTCATCCGTATCGGCTGCCGCGGCACCAGCCTCGGCGGCCTCGCCCGCCCCGTCCGCCCCGTCCGCCTCACCCGGCGGGGCAGCACCCTCGAGGGGGTCGTTGTTGTCCAAATCGATCGGATCGACCACTAGTCTTCCTCGTCGGATTTGTCTGGTAGCTGGATGGCCGCCGCATCCTCGCCGTCGGCTGTCTCGGCGACAGCGTCTTTGTCATCGCCGTCCACCAAGACCGTCTCATCGCCTGTCACCATCTCGGCCTCATCCCCGGCCTCATGCCCGGCCTCATCGCCATCACTGCCCACTGCCCCAGCCACACCGTTCACGGCGGCCAGCTCCTCGTCGTCCTCCACGATCAGCGTCGTGGGATCGGCTTCGATTTCGTCCTCCAGCAGGTCGGCCAGCGCCTCGTCGGACAGGTCAAATTCGGCGCCTTCGTGGGCGCCGTCGCTGTCGAAGCTCATCATTTCGCGGCGGCGGAAGCCCGTGCCGGCCGGGATGAGCTTGCCCAGGATGACGTTCTCCTTCAAGCCTATGAGATGGTCTGTCGTACCCTCAATGGCGGCCCGGGCGAGAACGTTGATCGTGTGCTGGAAGCTTGCCGCCGACAGAATGCTGTCGGTCTCGAGGGCTGCCTTGGTGATGCCAAGTAGTACGCGCTGATAGGTGGCGGGCCGGCCACCCGAGGCGGTCACCTGGGCGTTGAGGTCCTCGGTGGAGCCGCGGTCCACAAGATCCCCTGGGAGCAGCTTTGTGTCCCCCGGGCGCAGAACGCGCACCTTCCCCAACATCTGGCGGATGATGATCTCGATGTGCTTGTCGCTGATGCTGACTCCCTGGGACCGATACACTTTCTGGATTTCGTCCAGCAGGTAGTCGCGGGCCGCCTCCACCCCTAGGATGGACAGGATCCGGTGGGGGTTCTTGGCGCCGTCCGTGAGCTGCTGCCCGGCCTCGACCTTGTCGCCGGTGTCGACCCTGAGGCGGGATGTAGCCGGCACGACGTACTCTTCCTGAGTCCTCTCCTCACGCCGAACCACAACCATGCCCCGCGGGCGATCAACGACCCCGCCGTGCTCGGCGGTGATGGTCTCGCCGCCGACCTTGATCAAGACATCGCCCGCCTCGACCTCGTCACCCTTCTTGACCGGGGCCCGGCCACCCCGCAACGGGTACTCGTCGGCCACCATGCGGGAGTTGGTGACCCGGAGGGTAAGAACCTCCCCTTCCCTGTTGAGGCTGACAGTGCCAGCTATGTCGCTGATCAGGGCCTCACCCTTCGGATTGCGGGCCTCGAATAGCTCCTGAACTCGGGGCAGGCCGTGGGTAATGTCGCCCCCTGTTCCCATGGCCACACCACCGGTGTGGAAGGTCCTCAAGGTCAGCTGCGTGCCGGGCTCGCCGATGGATTGCGCCGCCACAATGCCAACGGCTTCGCCGATGTGGACCGCGCCACCCCGGCCCAGGTCGGCGCCGTAGCACATGCGACATATGCCATGCCGCAGCTCACAGGCAAGAGGGCTCCGCACCGACACGACCTTCACGCCCCGTTCCTCGATGAGAGCCAGGTGGTCCTCGTCGAGCCACGTATTGCCCTCGACAATTACCTCGCCCGTCTTCGGATCCGCGACTGGGCCCTGGGTCACTCGGCCAATCAGGCGATCTACCAAGGACTCGTTGAACACCCTATCGCTGCGCTCAGTGACGGTGATACCGTCAGCAGTGCCGCAATCCACGTCGTTGATGATGGCGTCCTGGGCCACGTCCACCAGACGCCGAGTGAGGTATCCGGCGTCGGCGGTTCGGAGTGCCGTATCGGCTAGACCCTTGCGGGCGCCGTGGGTCGAAATGAAGTACTCGAGGGTTGTTAGGCCCTCCCGGAAATTGGACCGGATGGGCAGGTCGATGATCCTCCCCGACGGATCGCCCATAAGACCCCGCATTCCGGCAAGCTGGCGGATCGGGTTGAACCCCCCCTTGGTGGCGCCACTGGAAGCCATGGCTCTAATCGAGCCGAGGGCGGGCATCTCCTCCTTCACGGCCTCGGTCAGCTCGTCCGTCGCCCTGGTCCATTCCTCAATGGTCCGCCCGTAGCGCTCATCATCGGTGATGAGACCGCGGCGATACTGGGCGCTCAAGGCCTGCACGACGGCGTCGGCATCGGAGATCAACTTGGCCTTGGCGACAGGAATGTGGATGTCGTCCACGGAAATGGACAGCCCGGACCGAGTGGCGAACTCGAAACCCACAGCCTTGATGCGATCCACGAACTCGGCGGTGCCCTCGGGCCCCAAGACGTCGAAGGCCTCCGCCACCAGGGCCTTTACTTCAGCCTTGCCGAGGGGCTTGCCCTGATCGTAAAACCGCAACTCGGGTTGGGCCACCAGGTTGATCAGGCACCGACCCACGGTGGTATCCACTACCCGCTCGACGGCCTCGGGGTCCTCGAGGCGCTCGCCGTTTGAATCGTAGTGGGTCGACACCAGGACCTTGATCTTGGCGTGGAGATGGAGCCGGCCGAGGTCGTACGCCATCTTGACCTCGTCCAGGTCCGCAAAGACGTTGCCCTCGCCCTCAACTCCCGTCTGTTCCATCGTCAGATAGTACGTGCCCAGCACCATGTCCTTCACTGGCTCGACGATGGGCTCGCCGCTGGCCGGCTTCAGGAGATTCCGCGACGACAGCATGAGCTGTCGCGCCTCCCGCTTGGCCTTCTCGGACAGGGGTACGTGCACCGCCATCATGTCGCCATCGAAGTCGGCGTTGAACGCTGAGCAGACAAGGGGATGGATCTGGATGGCGCTGCCTTCCACCAGCACGGGTTCGAAGGCCTGGATTCCGAGGCGGTGCAACGTCGGCGCCCGATTCAGGAGCACGGGATAGTCCTGGATGATCTCCTCCAGGACCTCCCACACCTCATGAGAGGCGCGTTCAATCAGACGCTTCGCCCCCTTCACGTTGTGAGCGTAGTTGTACTCCACTAGCTTGCGCATCACGAAGGGCCGGAACAGCTCCAGAGCCATGCTCTTGGGCAATCCGCACTGGTGGAGCTTCAATTGTGGGCCGATGACGATCACGGAGCGGCCGCTGTAGTCCACCCGCTTCCCCAGCAAGTTGCGGCGGAATCGCCCCTGCTTGCCCTTGAGCATGTCAGACAGGCTCTTGAGCTTGCGCCGACCCCGGGCCGACACCGCCTTGCCGCGGCGGCTGTTGTCGATAAGGGAGTCCACGGCCTCCTGCAGCATGCGCTTTTCGTTGCGGATGATGACGTCGGGAGCGCCAAGCTCGAGAAGCCGCTGCAGGCGGGTGTTTCTGTTGATGACTCGCCGATAGAGATCGTTCAGATCGGACGTGGCGAAGCGGCCCCCATCGAGCTGGACCATGGGCCTCAGATCGGGAGGAATGACCGGCAGCACCTTGAGGATCATCCACTCGGGACGATTGCCGGATCGGCGCAAGGCCTCCGCAACCTTCAAGCGCTTGGTGGCCTTCTTGCGGCGCTGCTTCGACCGGCCGTGCATGATCTCTTCCCGAAGCTCAACAGCCAGGCCCTCCAGGTCAAGCTTTGAAACGATGTCGTAGAGAGCCTCGGCGCCCATGCGAGCGTGAAAGACGGAGCCGTAGAGCTCCTTGAGCTCCCAGTACTCGCTCTCGGTGAGCATGCTCCGGACGGCGAGGGACGCAAGGTCGTCGCTACGGCGCCGAAACTCGGCTTCGGCGTCAGCCAGGGCGGAGTCGAGCTTCGACTCGTCGGCAGCGATCGTGGCCTCCACGTCGCGCATCATTTCCTCGCGCTCGGCCGCGTATCGCTCCCGGACACCGGCGACCGCTTCCTTCGCCTCCGCATCGAGTTCGCTTAGGCGAGCCTTCACGAGCTTGTTGAGGGTGTCGAAGTGCTTGGCCGCGACCCGCTTGCCCTTGGGAACGATGACGGCCTCAAGGGGTTCGAGGATGAGATCCTTGGGCACCGGGTTCTTGTAGCGCTTCATCGAACGCTGAAGGGCCGAAGCAGCGGCCATGAGGGCGCCGGTTTCCGCCTCCATCCGCTCGTCGGCGGCCGCTTGCCTGGTGTCGACTTCTTCCTTGAGGGTCGCCAAGGCATCGTCGACCTGAGCCCGTAGGGCCTCGGCCCGAGCATCTACCTCTTGTCTTATCTCGCGAACGCGTTCCTGGTGCTCCTCTTCCAGCCGCACCAGCACCTTCTTCCTCTGCTCTTGGTCGACAGAGGTGATGACGTACTGTGCGAAATACAGCACTCTGTCGAGATTGCGCCGCGAGATGTCGAGTAGGATGCCCAAATAGCTGGGAACCCGGCGCGTGTACCAGATGTGGGCCACGGGGCTGGCCAGCTCGATATGGCCCATGCGCTCGCGCCTTACTCGAGAGCGGGTGACCTCCACGCCGCACTTGTCACAAACGATGCCCCGATACCGGATCTTCTTGTACTTGCCGCAGTAGCACTGCCAATCCTTGGTTGGGCCGAAGATGGCTTCGCAGAACAGCCCGTCCTTCTCGGGGCGGAGGCGCCGATAGTTGATCGTCTCCGGCTTGGTGACCTCACCGTGGGACCAGGACCGGATCTCCTCCGGGGATGCGAGACTGATCCGGATCGCGTCGAAGTCCTTGATCTCCAATGAGAATCCTCCCTACACCGGCAGCGGCCGATGGTATCGGTTTCAGTCTGTCGAGGAGCGGTGTGTCTCATGGCCGCGGGCGCCGACCTTCCAGAGAGCCCCGGCGGAGGGACGCAACGTACTTCCCTGGTGGCACGTCTGCCCGCCAGGGAAGCTCGCAATGGGGTGGGCTTCACAGTGGCTACAATTTAGCCCGGGCACTCATCTGTCGGATCGCAGGTGCGCCATGCCCTCACGATCCGCCGCCCCCTCGAGACAACAGCGCATTTGCCCGCCTGCCAATTCTATGCTGGTCCGCTGTAATGTCAAGGCTCCATGTGGCCCTGGAGTCCGTCCGGCGATTGACCAACGGCGCCCCGCTGCTAGACTTCCCCCTCGTGACCGACGAGAGGCCCATCTTCGCCCCCGAGCCCGTCGCCTTCAAGTGCCCCCGATGCCAGACGTCGCAAACGGTGCGGCTGCGCCGCATCGTCGACGCTCGCGACAGCGACGATGTCCGCGATCTGCTGCAGGGACGGCTCACGACCGTCGCGTGCCCGACCTGCGGCGCAGTCGTCCCCATCCCCGCCGCCTTGCTGTACCACAACGAGGCTACCGAAGCCGCACTGGTGTTACTGCCAGGGGCCGATGCCCCCCGCGAGGCCCAGGAAAAGGAGATCGGCCGACTCACCAACCGACTCCTGGAGGCCCTTCCCCCCGAGGCCCGCCGGATGTATCTGCTGCAGCCAAAGACCTTCCTCGCCCTCGAGGGCTTCATGGACGCCGTCTTGGAAGCCTCCGGAGTGCCCCGGGAGCAGCTGGAGGCTTCAAAGGCGGTGGGACGCTTCGTCGAGCGCCTGCTGCGGGCCTCCTCCGACGCGGCCTTCGACGCCCTGATGGCCGAGGAGAATCGGCCCACAGACGCCCAACTGCTTCCTGCCGTCCGCGCCCTGGCCGAGGAGGCCGGGGCCGGCTCCGGGACCCCCTCGGGCCCGCTGGACGTCGTCCTGGAGAGGCTGGAGGCCAGAGTAGGTCCGGCGCCCCTCACGTTCTCCGAGATCCTCACGGCTCTGGAAAAAGCCGATGCTGGTGGGCAGATTGACCAGGTCGTCGCCCACCTGAGGCCCATCCTCGACTATCAGTTCTTCTTATCCCTGACCGCCCGCCTCGAGGCGGCCGGCGAGGACGGCCCGCGCCTCGAGGCCCTTCGGGGCCGAGTCCTGGCCGCCCTCGACCGAGTGGATGACGAGGCCAAAAAGGCAATCGAACAAGCGGTGAAGACACTTCAGGAAATATTGGGCGCCCCAGACAGGCCGGCCGCGGTGCGCGAGAGGGGCCATGACCTGTCGCCCTCCTTCTTTTTCGTGCTTCGGTCCAACCTCGAGGAGGCCCGGAAGGCTGGCCAGCACGAGATCGTCGCCTCGTTGGAGGCGATCCGAGGTGAGGCGGTGGTGGCTGCGGAAGCCGCGATGCCGCCGCGAGAGCGCATGGTGAACCGCCTGGCAAGGGCGACATCGGCGAGTGATCGCCGGCGTATCCTCGCCGAGGCCCCTGGGGAGGTGGATGCCGCCTTCCGGGAGATGCTGCACGCTTCCGCTCGGCGGCTGAAGGAGGCAGGGGCCGCCGAAGCCGCCGCGAACCTCGAAGCCGCGGCCGATCTCGTGTCGGCCACGGCAACCGACTCGCCGACGTGATCTATCCGCCCCCTGGGAGCCCTGGCGCCGACGGCCCCCGGGGCACCGCCCCCCAAGGGAGCCAGCGCGGCAGTCGACAACTCGCGTCGCTGGCCGTGGTGCTAGCCCTGGCGGCGGCACTACTCTTCGATCTCTCTCACCTCGATGCCCCGACGGCCTTCCGGGGTGCCGCCCGGCTCCTCGGCTACGGCGCCACCGCCACGCCCTTGGGCAAGGAGCCGCCTGGGGCTTCGGGGGACGGTGGCCTACGGGAACCGGCCCGCGTTCCAGGCGCCCAAGGCTTCCCTTTCGCCACCCCTCCGGAGCGCTTCCCCTCGGAGCGGACGTCGCCCGCGACACGGCCTAGGCCTACCTTCAGGCCTGGCCCTTTCGGGGGCTCCGTGCCGGCCACGGTGCCGCCCGCGGCCAGCCCCTCCCTCCCGTCGGCGTCGCGGGCTCCGGTCGCGATCGCCACACCCACGTCCAACGTCGAGGGGGCCACGCCAACCACGAGCGCCGGGCCGACGCCATCCGCGACCGTGTCGGCGCCGGCGCCCCCTGCAACCACTGCCGCGGCCACCGGGAGTCCGGGGCCGTCGCCAACGCCAACGCCCACCGTGACTGGGGGCTATCCCGGCGGCACAGCCACCGCCACCGGCGCCGCGGCCTATCCCTGAGCCTTGCCGTCAGGCTGGGCGTCGGCCCTTGACCAGGCGTATGCCTATCATTCCCCCCCGGAAGTCGGAGTGATACCAGTGGCGGTAGGCGCACCGGGCAGCATCGGCATTGAAGGGCCAGGCTCCGCCGCGGGCGACTCTATAGGACCTGGGCTGGCCGTGAAGGTCCTCGCGACCATCGCCGGCATGGTACGGATAGGCGATGGGCCGAGAGGTGCACCACTCGATGACGTTGCCCCCTAAATCGTCAATCTTGTAGGGTCCCTGGCCCTCCGGGAACATCCCGACCGGGCTCGCAGTGGCCAAGCCGCACTCGGCTGTGTTGCTCACGCCTGGCAAGAAGCCGTCACCCCAAGGGAAATGCCGCCGCGGCAAGGGGTTGCGCACGGAGCGGCGCCGGTCGAGGGTAAGGCCTCCCCGGGCCGCCTTCTCCCACTCGGCCTCGGTTGGCAGACGAATCGCCTCGCCGGCATCGAGCTCGCCGCGATCGCGCATGCGCCGGGTCAGCCATCGGCAGTACGCCATGGCCTCGAACCAAGACACCCCCACCACCGGGGTGTTGGGCAAGTCCGGCGCCCGGCGCCAGTAGTGGGGCGCCGACACCCCCGCCGCTTCCCGCCAAACGAACCCTTCCTCGGTCCACACGGTGTCATCACCATATCCATCATCCTCAACAAAGAGTGAATAGGCATGATTGGTCACTAGCCACCGGGACATCGCGTACGTGGGTAGCTCCACGTCGTGCTGGGGCAACGCGTTGGTGGCCGCCTCCGGCTCCCCGGGGACGCCCCCCATTACGAAGGCGCCCCCCGCGACCGGTACGAGGGCGCCGACGGCCTCGGGGCCGGTGAGGCGAGGGTCGCCGAGGAGCCCCAAGAGGCGGCCGGCTCTCAGGCGAGCCGGCAAAGCGAGCCGGGGATCGGTGAGGGCGTAGACCAATCCATCAACGGCATCGGCGCCCAAGGCCATGATGGCCGCTTCGGCGTCCTCCCGGTCCGCAGGGTCCTCGGTGCCAAGACGGCCGATGGCGGCCGTCAGGCCAGGGGTCGGCAGCCCGGCGTCAACGGGACGGTCGGTGGACTCGGGCATCGATCCTCCTTGAACCGCAATCATGCTGGTGATCCCGGAGTATATCAGATGGCCCTTCATGGCTGCCGCCGGGCGTCAGCCCACCGAGAAGATGGTATCCTGCTTGCCCGTGTCGACGATTCTCCCCCCCGCCGAGCTCGAAGTGTTCCGCCACCGGGTCTCCTCAGTAGCCGAGGAAATGGGAGCCGCGCTGCGTCGAGCCGCCTTCTCGACCAACATCAAGGAGCGTCTGGACTATTCTTGCGCTGTCTTCGACGGCCACGGCCGCCTCGTGGCGCAGGCGGCCCACATCCCGGTGCACTTAGGCGCCCTCGAGGCCTCGGTGGCGGCCGCGGTTGCGGCGCACCCCGAGCTGAGCCCCGGGGACGTGGTGGTGTTGAACGACCCCTTCCGTGGCGGCAGTCACTTGCCCGACCTGACGACGGTGTCCGTTGTCGCCGTGGAGGGCGGCCGCGGTCCGGCGGCGATCCTGGCCACTCGGGCCCACCACGCCGACGTAGGTGGCGCCGAGCCCGGCTCGATGCCCATGGCGCGCGACCTCCATGGCGAGGGAGTCGTGGTGCCCCCGGTGCTGCTTCAGGCGGCGGGAGAGGTGCGAGGAGATATCATGGCGCTGATCGCCGCCAACTCCCGCAGCCCCGAGGAGCGCCGCGGCGACTTGGACGCCCAGTTGGCCACACATCGGATAGGAGAGGAGCGCTGCCGGCAGCTGCTGGACTCTGGCCTTGTTCCCTTCCGCGCCCGAGTGAACGCCCTGCTCGCCTACTCTGCCCGGCGAGCCGATGCGAGGCTCGAGGCTCTGCCCGATGGCGCCTTCGACTTCGCGGATGTCCTGGACGACGACGGCCGGGGCGAGGGACCGGTCACAATCAGAGTCCGGGTCACCCTAGACGGTCCGCGGCTCACCGCCGACTTCGAGGGCACCGCCCCCGAGGTGGCCAGCAGCCTCAATGCGCCTGTGGCCGTGACGAAATCGGCGGTGTACTACGTCGTTGCGTGCCTGCTGGGCGACACGCCAATCAACCACGGCACCTTCCACGGCGTGGAGGTGCGCGTGCCCCGGGGTACGGTGTTGAACCCGCGCCGTCCAGCGCCGGTGGCCGGCGGCAACGTCGAGACCAGCCAGCGCGTGGTGGACGTGATGATGGGTGCCATGGCCCAGGCCGCGCCAACTCAGGTTGCGGCTGCCAGCCAGGGGACGATGAACAACTTGATGGTTGGCGGCCGCGCGCGTGACGGCTCTACCTTCACGTACTACGAGACGATGGGCGGGGGCGCAGGGGGCGGCCCCCTGCGACCCGGCGCCGCGGCGATACAAGTGCACATGACCAACACCAGAAACACCCCGGTCGAGGCCCTCGAGGCAGCCTACCCCATGCGGATTCTCCGCTATGAACGGCGACGGGGATCCGGCGGAGATGGCCGCCATCCCGGCGGCGACGGGTTGGAGCGGGCGATTGAATTCCTCTCCCCAGCCCGGGTCACCCTGCTCACCGGCCGCCGCGCGACGGCCCCGTGGGGCCTCGCCGGCGGCAGCAATGGCGCTCAGGGAGAGAACATCTTGATTCGGGACGGCCGCCCGTCACGGGCCACATCCAAGGGCACCTTCGACGTCCGACCAGGGGACATCCTCATCGTGCGCACCCCCGGGGGCGGCGGCTGGGGCAGACCGTCTCCTGGGGACGAGGCAGAAAAGGCCCTTCGGCATTCGGACCGGGCTCCTAACCCTCTTTCGCCGGCAGAAAGTACAGTATGAATACGATGGCCGCCGCCCACGCCACCACGTCAAGGAGTAGGAGCTTATCCTGCAACAGGAGATCCTCCGGGGTGCCGCCCAAGCCCTGCACCTGGACCAAATACAGGTAGCGGAAGATGGCATATAGAACAAAGGGGATCGTGAGCAGCAGCACGTTCGCCGAGAGGCCTTGGGGAACATGAGGGGTGTAGATCGGATACAGGCTGTACGTGACGATGGTGGCGGTTGCCGCGATCCCGATCAGCTGGTCCAGGAGGTGCACCGTGTACTCGTCGAGGGATTGCCGGTGGCCGCCGGCCGCAGCGTCGAGGATGGTCAGCTCGTGGCGCCGCTTGGCGAAGCCCTGGAACAGGGCCAGGAAGATCGTCGACAAGTAGAGGAAGGGTGAAATGGGCTGATCGATGGCCGTCCCTCCACCGAGCACCCTCAGCGCAAAGCCGCCGGCGATGGCCAGAACCTCGACTATCACCATGCGCTTCAGGGCGAAGGTGTATGCCACCTGGAGAGCGATGTACGCCACGACAACGATGCCGAAGGAGCCAGCCACCATGAAGGCGCCGACCACCGCCGCGGCGCCCAGGACTCCCGCCGCAGCCAGGGCCACCCCAACGGACAACTCGCCAGCGGCAACAGGGCGCCGGCACTTGGCCGGGTGGCTCCGGTCGCCCTCGGCGTCGGCCACATCGTTCATCAGGTACACGGCACTGGAGGCAGCGCAAAACAGCGCGAAGGCGGCTGTGGCGGCCTTAGTGGGCCCGGCCTCGCCGAGCTTGCCGGTGAGGACCAAGGCCGCGAACACGAAGACGTTCTTCGTCCACTGCTTCGGCCTCATGGCCACCAGCAGGGCCAGGGGCGCGGGGCGCCGGCTTGTCGATGGCGGAGTCACGGGCCGCCATTCTAGGGACGGCCCAGCGGCCGGTCAATGGAGGAGAGTCAGGTGACGCCTCGCAGACGAGAGCGCCTCGATGGCCTCCTGGTGGCGCAGGGAATGGCCGGGGATCGATCGAGGGCGGAGGCGCTGATTCGCGCTGGGCGAGTGCTGGTGAACGGCCAGCGCCAAGATAAGCCGGGATTCGGGGTGACGGCCGGAGATCGAGTGGAAGTGACCCCTAGCCCCCCGTTCGTGAGCCGAGGTGGCACCAAGCTTGCTCACGCCCTCGACGCCTTTGGCGTCAGCCCCCGGGACCTGGTGTGCCTGGACGTGGGTGCCTCGACGGGCGGCTTCACGGACGCCCTCCTCCAGCGAGGCGCCTCCAGGGTACACGCGGTGGATGTGGGCCGCGGGCAGCTGGCGTGGCGCTTGAGATGCGATCCGCGGGTCGTGGCGCTGGAGCGCACCGACATCCGGGCGATGTCCCGCCTGGAAGAGGCGCCGACCCTGGCCGTTGTGGACGTGGCCTTTATCTCGCTGCGCCGGGTTCTACCCGCCGTGGGCCGGCTCCTGGCACCACGGGGCCGCTGCATTGCCCTCGTCAAGCCACAATTCGAGGCGCCCCGGCGACTAGTCGGCCGTGGGGGCATCGTCAGGAATCCGGAGGTGCACCGCGGCGTCCTCGAGAGAGTCATTGACTGGTGCACGTCCAACGGGTGGACCGTCTTGGCGGGGACCCCGGCGCCCGGGAGGGGCCCCGGGGTGAACAGGGAGTTCCTACTGCTCCTTGTCGCCCGTGGGGCCTCAACGCACAGCGGCCCAGCCTCGGACAGAATCATCCGGGCTGCCATGGGCGACAGCGCCGACTAGGAGCCCAATCAGAAGTCCCTTCAATGCGTAAAGGACCTCTGACTCGGGCTTCTAGCGCTTCGTGTACTGCGGCGCCTTTCGAGCCCTCTTGAGCCCTGGCTTCTTGCGCTCCTTCATGCGCGGATCCCGAGTCAGGAAGCCTCCCTGGCGTAGGACGGACCGCAGGTCCGGATTGCTCTCCACCAGGGCCCGAGCGAGGCCTTGCATGACCGCCCCGGCCTGGCCCGTGGGTCCGCCGCCGCGCACCAAGGCCGTGACCTGAAACCCTCCGAGGCCGGCCGCCATCAAGGGTGCGGTTACGGTCTGGACATCTCGGGATCGGGTGAAATACTCATCGAAAGGCTTGCCGTTGACAACGATGTTCCCGTCGCCCGTTGGGTAGTAGCGCACCTGGGCCGTTGCGGTCTTCCGGCGGCCCACGCCGTAGTGATACCTGCTCGTCGCCATGCCTGCTGCCTCTCGTTAGGTCTCGTCCGCCGCGGCGTCCGGCGCCGGGTCGGTGCTCGGATCATCGGTTGGGGTGTCCGGCGCCTGGGTGGCCGGTGCCTCACTTGCAGATGCGGCCACGTCCACGGGCGCCACCGCGGCCCCGGCAGCCACATCGATGAGCTGCGGGC
>CAZXNP010000016.1:0-13250 GCA_964642035.1 uncultured Anaerolineales bacterium
GATTGCCCCGAGGCCGTAGACGTCGCACGGAGGGCCGGCCCGCTAGCAGTCGTCCCGGAGGTTGCGCCGCTGGAACCGGGCGGCCGACGTCACGACCTGAAGCGCCGGCTTGCCGTTGAACCGGATGAGCTTGAGCGGGGCGACCTCGGGCGGCCCCTGTCCGCGCGGCGCCAGTTCGTTCGCAAAATCAGCCGCAGATTGGGCCTGTTGTTCGTCGCCATGGAT
Source organism: uncultured Anaerolineales bacterium (assembly GCA_964642035.1). Classification (GTDB taxonomy): domain Bacteria; phylum Chloroflexota; class Anaerolineae; order Epilineales; family Epilineaceae; genus CAZXNP01. The sequence continues at coordinate 226 of CAZXNP010000016.1, forward strand.
AGGGTGGATCACATAGTGACTGTTGTTGCCATGACCATAATAATAGTCATGAATGTGGCCGGCGGTGGAGCTTGGGTGGCCGGGCGATCCCGCTTTGTCTTTGGGTGTTCCGGTGGCGCCTCGGAGGCGGGGGCCTCTGGTGCGACGGTGGCCAGGGACGGCCTCGGCTTTGGCGGCGGCGCCCCTTGCGGCGCCTCGGTGCTGGTTGCCTCGGGGGCTCGGGCTGTCGGGGCGGACCACTCAGCGGTAGGGGTCGCCAGGGCTGACCCGGGCCCCGGGGGCGGCACCGCGCCTGGGCTATTCTCGGACCCGGTCTCCGCCGCGCCGGGGGCGTGGGATGCAGGGGCGGCTCCCCCCGGACCCTCACCGTGGGCGCCGAAGGGTAGCCCCCGGGCTAGGACGATCGCCATCACAACGACGAGGCCGCCTGCAACGATGGGGCCTAGGCCAGTCCACTGCCCAGTCGCCGGGGCCGGGTCGGCCGGCTCCTCCCCCGCCACCGGCACCTCCAGGTGCATCAGCCGCTCCCGGAGGCGGCTCCGGTAAGCCGGATCAGGGAGGGCATGGTCATGGGCCGCCAGGGCGATGGCCAGATCGTCCTGGGGAACCCTGGCCGGCCCGCTACTCACCTTGTGCCCCCTCGAGGCGGGCCCTCAGCCGGCTCCTGGCTCGGTGCAAGCGCTTGTGGGCCGCCGCCTCGGAGCACCTCAGCACGCTGGCAATCTCCCTGGGCTTCAAGCCGGCGAAGTAGCGAAGGCCCAAGATCTCTTGGTCGACCTCGGACAGAGTCTCCATGGCGGCCCGAACGGTTTCCCGCTCCTCGATGCGGCCGGTGTCGCTGGGGGCCGAGGGGGGGGTAGACAACGGGGCCCGGCGGTGCGCGGACCGCTGGCGGTGGTGGTTGGCTATGAGATTGCCGGCGATTCGGTAGAGCCACGCCAGGAACGGCCGGCCCCGGACTTCGTATCGCGCTATGGCCACCAGGGCACGCTCCCACGTGGCGGCGGCGATGTCCTCTGCCGCCTCGGAGTCTTCGACTCGGCGGGCGATGTAGTGGTAGATGTCGTCGAAGTAACGATCATAGAGCACGCCGAACGCCTCGCGGTCTGATCGAGCCGCTTCGACGAGTCGATCCTCGTCCCGCACGGCACACCCCTTCGAGACTATTACAACACGCCCGGTGCCGATTCTGGACAGGCAAGCCGCGGCGGCCGCCGGGTCTGGTGATTATGTCTTCCTCGGCCCCGGAGCCCAAACGCACGCTGCCGATGCTAGCCGGCGGCCTTCGCCTCCCCCACGGTGAGCACCACCTTGCCCGTGACCTCGCCGGACTCGAGGAGCTCGTGGCCGCGCCGTGCCTCCTCCAAGGTCAAGACCTCACCCACCACGGGCTTCAGGACGCCGCGGTCGACCAAGCGCATGACGGCCCGAAATTCGGCGTCGCTGGCCATTGTCGTGCCTAGGATGGTCAATTGCTTCCAGAATATGTATCGGAGGTCCGTCTCGGGTCGAGGCCCCGTGGTGGCCCCGTACGTGACGATTCGGCCCCCCGGAGCGGCGGATCGCAGGCTGTCAAACCAGGTGGCGGCGCCGACATTCTCCACCACGACGTCGGCGCCGCGGCGCCCCGTTGCCAACCACACCGCCTTGGCCCACGCCTCGGCGTTGCGGTCGATAGCCACCTCCGCGCCCAGCTCCCTGGCCAGGTCGCAGCGGCTGCCCGAGCTGGTGACGGCAATGACCCGGGCACCGGCCAGCCGGGCTATCTGCAGGGCCACAGAGGCCACGCCGCCGCTTGCACCGAGGATGACGACGTCCTCACCTGGGCGCACCTGAGCCCGGGTGACCAGGGCCCGCCAAGCCGTCTGGAAGGCCAGGGGCACCGCCGCCGCCTCGACCCAATCCAGGGCGGCAGGCTTCGGATAGAGGCGATCGGCCCTCACGACGACGTATTCCGCCATGCCGCCGGCCACGTGCTCGCCGAGGATCTTGAAGGCCTTGCACAGGGACGTGTCGCCGGCCTCGCATGCCGGGCAGGCGTGGCATGGCAGGCTCGGGTTGACAATCACCTCCGTGCCGGGGGCCCAGCCGCTGACACCGGGGCCGATGGCGTCGACGATGCCAGCAACATCGGAACCGCCGACATGGGGCAGGGGCAGGTCGAGGCCCTCGATGCCGCGGCGGACAAAGAGGTCGAGGTGATTCAGGGCCACTGCCCGAACGGCCACCCGCACTTCCCCTGGACCGGGGGACGGCGTGGCCACGGTCTCCAGGGCCACGACCTGAGGGGATCCGAACTCCTTGACCACGGCGGCGCGCACGATGTGAAAGGATACCACACCGGTCGAGGCCGCAGGCGGAACAGTCCGGGGCGAAGGGCCGTTCTGTCCGGGACCGGGCCCGAATCGCCGGGCATCGAGGACGAGTTGGAGGTTGATAATGAGCCTGGAGGTGACTGAGCTCAGAATGGCGGCGGCCCTTGTGGCCCGGGCCGCCCCCGAGGGTGAGGGGGTGGCCAAGGCCTTTGACGAGGCCTACGAGATCGTGGCAGCGGCGACCGCCGGAACCGACACCGCCGCCGACGACTGGGTGGCGGACACCCTAGCCGCGGCCTGGGATATTGCCGCGGCTCGGCATCGCCGGGGGGCCGATCTGGCGGCCCTCCTGGCCACCTTCGCCGCCGCCCACCGTGCCGTGGTGGCACGGGCGCGGGCCCCGGTGGCGAAGCGAAGGAAGCCGCGGCGCGACGCGTAGGGGGCAGTGCGGGCCGCCCCCCGTTTCACGGGGCGTTAACGACAGCTTTCGCACACCTTAACGCGAGGCGGTGCCCCACGCCCTGACAATGCCGTTGCCCGTTCGGGCGCGATTTTCCTTCCAAAGGTCCAAGGAGACCCAGAGCAATGACCGACTTGATCCTGCGCTTCTACACCTTCCTCCACGCCAACGAGGACGGCGCGGACATGGCCGAGTACGCCCTCGTCTTGGTGCTGATCGCCATCGTGGCCTTCGCCGCGGTCCAGGGCGTCGGCACCGAGGTCACCTGCGCGCTCAACAAGATCGTTGCGGGCCTGCAGAACACAACGCCGCCCTGCTACCCTCGCGAGCGCCAGTGGATTCGGGGGGGGCTCGCGCCAGCGGGTCCCCCCCGGCCCATCCCTGAGGGTCGCCCCGGTGCCGCCAAGGGTGCCGGACGGGCAACCGACGGGCTGGGGGCCACGAGGGAGGCGCCGTGCTGGGGTCTGGCCCAGGACTGGCCCGGACTCGTAGGACGCCTCCGTCGTGATCCCGATCCCGGGACCGCTGTTCTCATCGATCTCATCAACTGCTGGGGGTAGGCATGGTTGAAACGCGCCGTTACGTTGGAATCGCCGCCATCAGCGCCCTGGCGGCCGCCATCCTCTTCTTCATGTTCCTCCAGCGCCTGAGCGCTCGGGCCGGGGAGGCGGCGGCGGCCCGGAGCGACGCCGTTGTCGTGGTGCAGCAGACAGAGCCGGGCCAAGCCTTGACGGAGGGGGCGATTACCACTCGCCGGTTGCCGCCGTCGGACATCCCGTTGAACGCCATCACCGATCCGGAAGAGGCCATCAACAAGATCGCCGCCGTCCGCCTCTACCCTGGGGAAGTGCTTCTCAGGGACCGCCTCGGCCAGGTCGCCCGTTTGAGCGCCGCCGGGTCCGTGCCACCCAACCGGGTGGCCTTTGCCCTGCAGATCAAGCCCCAGACGGGGGTGGCGGCCCTCATTGCCCCTGGGGATCGTGTGGACGTCATCGGCCGGGTGATCAACGATCGCGATGCCCCCGCCGAGATCCTGCTCACCGACGTGCGGGTGGTGGGCATCGCCGGGCAGGCGCCCCTAGCGGAGGAGCCCACCGCCGATGTCACTCCCACGCCTGAGCCCCCCAACGCCCAGAAGATCCTGATTCTCGATCTGACGCCGGCCCAGGCAGCCACGGTGGCCCAAGCCACTAATACCGACACGGTGTACGTGGCGCTGCGATCCAGCCGAACGCGGTGACCTGGGCGCCGCCAAGTCCAAACCGACTCGCGAGGGGGTGAACGTGATGAAGGGATCCAAGTCGTGGAGCAACGGTTCCGCCGAAGGCGACCGTATACGAACCCTGGTGGCCGCCGCTGACGCCCGCACCCAGGCCACCCTGCTAAGTGGCCTGAAGGGCTCCAGCGACATCGAGATCGTCGGCGCCACCACCGACGCGGACGTGGCCTTGAAGGTGGTGCGCCAGCGCCGGCCCCACGTGGTGGTGGCCAGCCTGGATCTCTCGCCCATCAGCGGCACCGAGCTGACCCGCGAGGTGCGCCTCAACTACGCCGACATCTCGATTGTCCTCGTGGCGGAGCAGTCGGGCCTTGGGGCCTTCAAGTCGGCAATGCACGTGGGAGCGAGCGACTTCCTGGTAATGCCCTTCGACGGCGACGAGTTGCCTATGGCCATTCGCCGTTCCTTCCACTTCAACCAAGAGCGGGTGGAGCGGGGTCAGGTCACGAGCTCCCGGGTCGGCGGCTCTGTAGACGGCCGCATCGTGGTAGTGTGCGGCCCCAAGGGGGGCTCGGGAAAGACCACCGTGGCCACGTCGGTGGCGGTGACGGCGTCGAAGGCGTTCCCGGGGCAAGTGTCGCTGGTAGATCTGGATCTCCAGTTCGGCAACGTGGATCTGTTCTTGAATTTGGAGGGGGAGCGGAATCTCCGCAGCCTGGGGCCGGTGCTCCAAGAGCTGGACCGCGAGGCGGTGAACTCGGTGGTCCAGGCCACGCCGAATGGCCTGCGGGTTCTCTTGCCCCCCGACGCCCCAGAGGACGCGGAGATGTTCCATGTTGAGGATATTTCGGCGTTGCTCCTGTTCTTCAAGCGCACGAGCGCCCTCACGGTCGTGGACACCGGTGGCCGCCTGGACTCGCCTTTGGTGGCCGCGGCCCAGGATGCTGATCTCCTCGTCACCGTCACGACACCTGAGCTGCCGGCCCTGCGGGATACGGCCAAATTCATGGAGACCCTGGAGCGTCTCAGCGTCACCAAGGATCGCCTGGCGGTGGTGGTCAATCATGCCACCCGGCAGCGTGGCTTCGACCCGTCCATAGTGGGCCGCACCCTGGGCGACAAGCCCCTGGCGGTGTTGCCCTTCGACCCGGGGGCTGTGGACCGGGCGGCCAATCAAGGCGTGCCCATCAGCGGCGGCAGCCGCGGCGCCCTGGCGGCGGCCATGGACCTGCTGACCGAGGACATCGTCGAGCGCATAGATAGCCCCCACCTTGGCACGCGTAGGGCCCGGGGCAACGGCGCGGTGCCCAAGAGGAACCGTAGCCGCCTCGTTGCGGCCTTGGCCCGATGACGGGCACCACGAACGGCGCCAGCGCCGTCGCCAAGGCGGGCTGGGGCAACCGCGCCGAAGGGGAGTTCATTCCCCTCGGAATGATCAAGCGGGCCGTCCGTGACCGAGTCTACGCCGAGATCGACCCGCCCGAGCTCCTGGCGCGCTTGCGCCGGGACCCCTTGGGGGTGCGGGAAGAGCTTGCCGCCTTGGTCCTCGAGATCGTTCAGCAGGAGGGTTACCTCCTTACCGAAGGCCGGCGCCGGGAGCTTCAGGCCTACATCATCGATGAGATCCTGGGCTATGGCCCCATTGAGCCCTTTCTCAAGGACGCCGAGGTCGAGGAGATCATGGTGAACAAGGCGGACGAGGTGTGGATAGTCCGCCGTCGCAGCGCGGTGGCGCGGATGGAACTCACCCGGGTGGCCTTCGATGACGACGAACACGTGCTCCACGTCGTCGATCGCATCATTGGCCCCATCGGCCGCCGGGTGGACGAGAGCAACCCCCGGGTGGATGCTCGGCTGCCCGACGGCTCCCGGATCAATGTGGTCATCCCGCCCTTGGCCCTCGATGGCCCGACGGTCACGATCCGGAAATTTCCCGAAAAGTTCCTCACAATGGACGACCTCATCCACCAGTTCGGCTCCATAACCGAAGAGGTGGCCGAGTTCTTGCGCGTGTGCGTCGAGGGGCGGCTGAATGTGATCATCTCCGGGGGCACGGGATCGGGGAAAACGACGTTACTGAACGCCCTGTCGGCCTACATTCCGGATCGGGAGCGCATTGTCACCATTGAGGACACTGCCGAGCTGCAAATCCACCGCTACAAGCCCCACGTCGTGCGCCTCGAGGGTCGCCCGGCCAACATCGAGGGCAAGGGGGCGGTGACGATTCGCGATCTGGTGGTGAACAGCCTCCGGATGAGGCCGGACCGCATTGTGGTGGGCGAGTGCCGCGCCGGTGAGACGGTGGATATGTTGCAGGCCATGAACACCGGCCACGACGGCTCGTTGACCACGGTCCACGCCAACTCGCCCGAAGAGGCCATGTTCCGCATTGAGAACATGTTCCTGATGAGCGGTCTGACGGTTCCCATCGCCGCCATTCGGCAACAGATAGGCATGGCAATCCAGCTGGTGGTGCAGCAGCGCCGGATGGCCGATGGCACCCGCAAGGTCACCCACATCTCCCAAGTCGCGGGCGTCCAGGGCGACACCGTGGCCACCGAGGAGCTGTTCTCCTTCGAGAACGGCCGCCTCGTTGACCAGGGTTTGTGCCTGGCCCACGTGGGCAAGCTCGTGATGAACCTCAATCGTTTGGCGCCTCTGCCCATCTTCGATCGGTCCCTTGAGGAGGCCCGGCGCAAGAAGGCCGGCGAGGCGGTGGCGTGATGCCTTGGGACGGACTGACCATCGTCTATGGCGGGGTGGCCACGGCCTTGGTTGGCGCCTTTGCCGTGGCCGGCACCCTGGGTTACTTCGCCTGGTCCAGGGAGAAGACCCTGTCTGGGCGCCTGGCCCGTTTCGTGGCGCCCCATATCGAGCTCGAGCGCCAGTCGGACCTGGACGAGCGCTTCGAGCGCCTCGTGGCCGCCCTGCCCATGGGTGGCACCCTGCTTCGGGACTTGGCCCAACTGGGCACTGGGGTGCGCCCGGGGCGCTTGCTGCTGTACGGCGTGATCGTGGCCGGTGGCGCCTTCTTGGCGGCAGGGACATGGAAGAACTCCACGGCCTTAGCCGCGGGGGCCTTCTTGGCCATGTTGGTGGGGGAGTACCTGGTCCTGGGCTGGCGGGCCCGCAAGCGGTGGGATCTCTTCCGGCTGCAGTTGCCGGAGGCGCTGCACGTGATCGCGAGCGCCTTGAGCGCCGGAGCGTCCCTCAATCAGGCATTGTTGCACGCCTCCAAGGAGGTCCTCGAGCCCCTCCAGGGCGAGCTCACCCGGGTGGTCGACGACGTGGAGCTAGGCAAGACCCTGGAGGAGGCCCTGGATGATCTCAAGCGCCGGGTGCCGTTGCCTGAGTTCGACATGATCACCGCCTCCCTCCTCATCCAGCGGCGCAGCGGCGGCAACCTGGCCGCTCTCCTGACTGAGACGGCGGAGCTCCTCAAGGAGGATCAGCGCCTCCGGCGGGAGATGGAGGTCCTGACCTCTCAGGCCAAGGCCTCGGCCCAGCTCGTGGGCTTCCTACCCCTGGGGCTGTTTCTCTACATGTACTTCTTCAATCCCGGCTACGTGGAGCCCCTGGTGACGACCGAGATCGGTCTGACTGCCCTGGCCATAGGCCTGGCCCTGGAGATGATCGGGTACGTGATAGTCATGAAGATCGCCACCTTCAGCGAATACCAGGACTGACGGCCATGCCCCCACCCACGCGAATCGAGGAGATCCTGGTCGCCGTGGCCGCCGCCGCCGTGGCGGGGGCCGTGGCCTTTGCGATGTTCGTGTATCTGGGGCGTCGCTTCAACCGGCGCCTCGAGGACCGGCTCCTGGCCTCGGTGTCCGACTCCCGGCGCGGCGGCGATGTGGTGGTCAGGGGCGCTGGGGGAATCCTGGGCATGTCGGCGGCCCTAGCTCGGCGACTCCGTAAGATTGGCCCCGCCGGTCTGATGCTCGACACTCTGGCGACGCCTTCCCGGCTGAAGGCGGCGGCAGTGAAGATCGACCGGGCCGGCATGCGGGACCAGCTTGCGCCTCGGGATTTGGTGGATGCCCGCATCGTCGGCGGCATCTTCGGGTTCCTTCTCGTGCTCGTTGCTGGTGGAGGCTTCCACGGGCGAAACGTCGTGTATGCCCTCGTCGTGGGGGTCGTAATGTGGCGCCTGTCGATGGTGCCAATCACAAACGCCATCCAGCGGCGCCAGTCACGGGTCCGGGGTGGCTTGCCAAAGGCGGCCGACATCATGGTGGTGGCCGTGGAAGCGGGCCTCACCTTGGACAAGTCAATGGCCCTCTACTGCGATCGTTTCTCCGGGCCGTTGGCCGAGGAGCTGACGCGCATCCAGGAGGACATTCGCATCGGTTTCCGGCGGGGCGACGCCTTTCGAGCCGCCATCGCCCGGGTGGACATCGAGGATCTGTCTCGCTTCTTGGGGGCGATCCTCTTGGCGGAGCGTTTCGGTGTCCCCGTGGCCATGGTCCTGCGCAACCAGTCGGCGGAGCTGAAGCAGCTCCGGAGCCAGCGCATTCGCGAGAACTCGATGAAGGCGCCAATCAAGATGCTCATCCCGACGGTCATGCTCATCATGCCCGCGCTGTTCATCATCTTGATGGGCCCTCTGGGGATTACCCTGGCCACGGGTGGTCTCTTCTGATGGACCGCGCGGCAGCCGTCCTGGGAGACCGGCCGAAAAGCCCCTTTGGCATTCGGCCCGCGCCGCATCGGTCCTGGACGGCGGCGCTGCGGCGGGCGGAGTACCTCTGGGGTACGCCTCTCGCCTTGCTCCGTGCCAGTCCCGCGCAGGGCGGTCCTCGGTGCGAAAAGGGGTTATCGGCCAGACTCCTGGGCGCCGTCGCCCGCCGGGTCCACGATGAGTCCGGGGCGGCCATCACTGAGTTCGCCGTTGCTTTCCTGATGTACGCCGTGGTCACCATGGGGGCCATGCAGGTGTCGTTGTGGGCCTTTACCGCCGCCGCGGCCCAATTTGCGGTGTGGGAGGGGTGTCGGGCGGGGGCCGCAGTCTACCAGCCGCCGCCTCCCGATGGCCGAGACCTCGGGGGTCTGCCCGGGCAGAATCCGGCCACCGGCTCCTACGCCGCTGACGCCGCCTTCGCCGCCGTCGATCGCACGGAGTCCATACTGGGCTGGCTGCCGATTACTTCAGACTTTTCCGATCTCTCGGCGGCGGTGGAGGAGCAGAACGTGGCCCCTGGCGAGGAAGGGCGCCGTGAGATCATCACCACTGTCCGCGTGCGACCGTTCAGCTTCCTACCCCTGGCGGACACATTCTTGGCCCAGGGCACTACCGGTGGCCTGGTGCTGGAAAAGACCTGCCGCCTCCGCCTCGCACGCTTCTACAGCTTCTAGGCCGATGAAGAGCCTCACCTTCGTTGCGTCAGGGCAGGCGGCCCATCGCCGATGCCGCCGGGGCACGGGGCGGCTGCTATTCGACGATGGCGGCAGCCCCCTGGTCGAATTCGCGCTAACCCTGCCCCTGTTGGCCCTCATCATCATGGCGTCCATGGCGGTAATGGAAATAGTCGAGGCCCAGTTTGGGGTGCAGGCGGCCGCTCGGGAGGCGGCGGCGGTGGGTGCCCAAGTCAGCACGTCCCTCGACCCGTACAGTCGATCCGTGACCGCGGCCCGGGCGGAGGCGGAGCGGGTGATCCAGGACTACGGACTGGACCTGGCCCGGGCCACCATCACATTCAACAACAACGACCCCTTGATTCGCCGCGGTACCTTCTTCCAGGTCCAGATTAGCTACAACGTGGTCTTGCCGACGCCCACCCTGCGCTACTTCGAGGAAGTGTCCGGCAGCGCCACCTTCACGGTGCAGGCCATCGCCGTATCCCCCGTTCAGAAGCACAAGGCTCGCTGGCCATGTCCATCCCCCGACCCGATCTGCTCCTGAGGCGCGCCGCCGCCGCCGCACGGGCTCGGGTGGTCCGGGACGAGGCGGGCGCCATCCTCGTCGTCACCGTGCTGATGATGCCGGTCATCTTGGTGACCATGGGCCTCATGCTCGATGGCTCATTGTTGTACGCCGCCCGGCGACAACTCCAGGACGCCGCCGACGCCGCTGCCCTGGCCGGGGCGATGCAAGTTGACCTGGAGTGGTTTGAAGCCACCGGGGAGTGGCGTATCGCCGACCAGTCCAACATCCAGGGGGAGCCCACGGCCCACGAGGCCGCCGATCAGATATGCACGATCTACGGTGTCTACTGCTTCACCGATGTGCCCCCGGCACCGGTGCCCCGCACCTTCCATGTGGTGGCCAAGACAACCCGGGACATGCTGTTCATTCACATCTTCACGGGCCAGAGAACCGTCAATCTGGAGACGGAGGCAACCTCTGTCCTCGTGCCGGGCTTCTAGGATGGGCCGACCGCTGGGGAAAAGTGGAGGTTCGGGCGGATGCCCCGGGAGCTGATCAACGGCGTCTATCGCCTCCTGGGCAGCTTGCCGGACGCCCCGCGGCCGGGGCTGCATCTGGCCCACAGCCTCGTCACTGGCGAGCTCGTGACCGTGGCCCTGCCTGGAGGCTCCGGCGCACCGCCCTCCAAGGCCGATCTCCTGAGGGAGGGCGACATGTTCGGGGGCATCGCTCACCCCAGGGTGCACCGCATCGTCGACTGGAACGCCGATGAAGTGTTCGTCGCCTGGGAGTACGTTGCGGCGTGGCCCTTGGCCGACGTGCTGGAGCGAAGGATCCTCACCGGCGTGCGCCCGGTGCTGACTCTGATGCACGACATCGGCTCGGGCCTCGGGGTGGTGCACGCTAGCGGCGCCGTGTACAGGGGCCTGAACCCAAATCGAATCTTCGTCGCTCGGGACGGCCGGGCGGTGCTGGCCACATGCCCGTACACGCTAAGCACCGGTCGTGGACGCCTGGTCGAGGCGGGGCCGCCGGCGGACACACCCATTCGTTTCCTCGCCCCGGAGCAGATAGACGGCGGCGTCGACGGGCGATCAGACTTCTACACCCTGGCCGCCATAGCCTACGAGCTCCTCGTGGGCCGGCCCGTCCACGGCGACACTGATCCCGTCACCCTCGCGGTGCAGATCCTCAAGACGGACGCCGTCGCGCCGTCGAAGCTGCGGGATGATGTTCCCGCGGCCGTCGACGATTTCTTCTTGCACTGCCTCGCTCGGGATTCCAACGAGAGGCCTGCCAGCGCCGTGGGCCTGTTGGCCCATGTCAGGTCTCTCCTGGCAGGCCTGGACGGGCCGCCTGTTGAACCTGTGGCCGCCCCCCTCACCTCGAGACCGGTGGTGTTCCCCCTCCACGTTGGGGAGGCAGCCGGCGCGGGGGCCGCGGCCGGCGACGCGACCGGGGACAGTGGCATCGCGGGCGGAGCAGAGGGTGCCGGAAGGGTCCGAGGACCGGGTTTCGCCCTCCGGCGGGACGATTCCCTCCCGGACGCGGACCGCCGCCCCGGGCCGGAGGCCGTCGGGAAGTCGCCGTCGCTCCCCGAACAAGCCACGGCCGGGTTGCCCAAGGGTGATGACGGCGGATCGCCGGGGCCGGGGCTGGTCCTAATCGCGCCGGGGGGCCAGGAGTACGAGCTGACGGGGGACAGGGTGCTCGTGGGGCGCGGGGAGTCCGTGGCGCATCTGGCTGGGATCGACTTGAGCCCCTTCGATGATGATCAGGTCGTGTCCCGGCGCCATGCATTGCTCGAAGTTACCCCCGAAGGGTGGCAGTGCCGAGATCTTGGCACCACCAACGGCACATTCGTTAACGGTGACCGCGTGCCAGAGGCTGACGCTATGGCGATCAGGGGCGGCGATCGCCTCGATTTCGCCGGCGTTTGCTTTGAGTTAAGAGCGGTCTCACCGGCGCCCGCTCGGCCAACCGCCCCTTAACGTCCGCCGGCGGCGCCCTGGCCCTATGGTACGCGTGACGTATTGCGTCCCCTAGCTGCGCGACTCTGGTACTACATACCGGGAAGGTGGTTCAACCGATGAATGCCAATGCCCTGCATGAGTGACCTTCGAGAACGCATCGACAGTCGGCCGGCTCGTGGGGCCGCCGTCATAGTCCTTGCCGGGGCCATCGGCCTTGTGGCCGGCGCCGTGCCGTCCCACGCCATGGGCGCTCGGGACGAGGGATCCACGGCGGCCGACCGGGCCATACGGGCCTCGGCGGTGGGAGCGCCAGCGCCGGCTCCGGCGGCAGGAAATGCTGCTGGGGGCGCCGGCTCCTCGGCCGCCCCCAGTGGGGTGAGGGGGCTCTTCGGTAGGCTGCTGGGCCGTGACCCGGGCACTGGGGACTGCGCCTTGGTCGGCGTGCGCGCCGACGAGGCCGGCGCCAGCCAGCTGTTCTGGTTCGATGTCGCCACCGGGCGGACCATGAGCCTCACGGCGGACCTACCGAATGCGGACGTGAGGGCCGTTGAGGTGAGCCCGGTGTCGGGGGCCGTCTACGTGGTCACCGGTGGGCGAGGTCGCTACCCGGGGCGACTGTACGTCCTCGATGAGGCCAGCGGCCGCCTTAGTGTCGTCGGCGAGCTGAGCGGTGCCCGGGCCGACGCCGTCGGGGACGCGGCCTTCAGGCCGGACGGCTCGCTGTGGGCCTTCCGGCGCAATGTCGGCCTCGTCACGATCGACCTGGCAACCGGCTGGAGCCGGGTCCTGTGGCCCGTCACCGGCGACGGCATCGGACTTGCGTGGGACGGGGTGGCCTGGGACCCGGCCGGGGAGTACCTGTATGGCGCCCAGGGGGGAGATCTGTATCGCTGGGATCCCCGCACCCGGTCCGCGTCGGTGCTATGCCGCTCCGGGCTGCTCCCCGCCGACGTGGCCGGCTTGGATTTCCGGTCCGACGGTACCCTAGTGGCGGGCCGCCGGGATGCTGCCACCGGCGAGCTCACCCTCGTGGGCGCCGGTCCTGGCGACTGGCGGCACCGGCGATGTGCTCACCGGCGTCATCGCGGCGCTCGTGGAGCAGGGCCTGGCTCCGGGCGACGCTGCTCGCGCCGGCGCGGTTGTGCACGGCCTGGGCGGCGACCTCGGCGCCGGAGGCGGGAGAGCGGAC